>CAJTSN010000089.1 GCA_910578745.1 uncultured Bacilli bacterium | reverse complement strand
TTTCCAACTATTTGGATTCTTGTATATTGTTATCTCTGGCACTATTCCTAGAAAACTATCTATCTCCTTAGCATCATTTCCAGTACCGTCCATCTTCGATCCATATCGTACATGTGTATAAAAATCTGTATCCCCACTTTTATCCAAACTTGCCTGTGTTCCATCGTAATTTAAAAGCTTAATTACTACCTTTGAAGCTTGATAAAAATTATTATCTATTGGTATATTCCAACTAGATTCTATCATCCAATTAGAATCAGATTCAGTATTATCATTATAAGTACCTCCTGCTGAAGCTAAACCTATCCAACTATTCCATGTTTTTGGCGTTTCATCTGTATATCCATTAGCGGCATGTCTTTTATCTTTAGTTACTTGTATATCAGCAGTTCCACCACTAGCAAAACGCTTACCTTCAAACATTGATGAGAAACTAGGACATGTTGTTTCCCCTGTTCCACTTACTCCTGCAATTGACTTTCCTTTTAAAATTTTATCTGCTGTAATCCCTAATGATGTT
>CAJTSN010000088.1 GCA_910578745.1 uncultured Bacilli bacterium | reverse complement strand
GTCCCGAATGTCCAACTTGTCCTACTTGTTTAAATACAAGTGATGCAACGGCAACCGCGGCAGATATATCAAGTGGAAAGACAGCCTATGTAAATGGAAGTAAGATTACAGGAACAGGTATAAAAGGAAAGACATATCAGTTTGACCATGTGGAAGCTACCGTTTCTGGACAAAGTTTTAATGGTAGTTGGAAAGATCTAACGACTATTAATGGAGCTACATATTTTGCAATTGATTTAGGATTTACTCCTGCTAAAGTGAACTCTTGTCATGTAGTATTGACTGGAAATTATACCTCAACGAATCAAAATCGCTGGGATGCTGATTTTAGAATGACTCGAACAAAGAGTGGTTCAGAACAATTATATTGGTATACAATGACAATACCAAATGATTTTTATCAATCCACTACACAATCTGTAAATCAATATACTGATACAAAAGCAAGTTGTGTTGTTGAAGGTGATAAGCTCAAATTAAAAGTTGAAGTAGCTGTAGGTGACAGTGGGGGAAATGGTCAATGTGGTATAGAAACACGAG
>CAJTSN010000087.1 GCA_910578745.1 uncultured Bacilli bacterium | reverse complement strand
TAGTTACATACTATGATCCATCTAATAAACAGATCAAATGGACCTTGTAGGACTCGAACCTACGACCGGACGGTTATGAGCCGTCTGCTCTAACCAACTGAGCTAAAGGTCCGAGGCACTAGTACGTAAATCGCGGCGGAGGGGATCGAACCCTCGACCTCCCGGGTATGAACCGGACGCTCTAGCCAGCTGAGCTACACCGCGATATTGAACTTAAGAACTTTCGTTCAATCGGGAAAACAGGATTCGAACCTGCGACCCCCTGGTCCCAAACCAGGTGCTCTACCAAGCTGAGCTATTTCCCGATATATGCACCCAGCAGGAGTCGAACCTGCAACCTTCTGATTCGTAGTCAGACACTCTATCCAGTTGCGCTATGGGTGCGTACTATTAATATTTAATGCCGAGGACCGGAATCGAACCGGTACGGTGATCACTCACCGCAGGATTTTAAGTCCTGTGCGTCTGCCAGTTCCGCCACCCCGGCGTGATACACTGATCACAAGCGGAAGACGGGATTCGAACCCGCGACCCCCACCATGGCAAGGTGGTGTTCTACCACTGAACTACTTCCGCATTAATGGTGCCGACTAGAGG
>CAJTSN010000086.1 GCA_910578745.1 uncultured Bacilli bacterium | reverse complement strand
GTTTTAGCCTTGTTTGTAGGATTTAATTTTATTTGTTAATTATTTCTGCTTTACACAAAGATACGAATGTAGGGTTGCTATTGTTATTACCAACAATCACAACCATGCCATATTCACTTTTTAATACTGTCCCTTGAGCTACTGTTTGACCCCCTGCGTTTATGTCTACATTAGGTGTTCCAACAGGTAAATAAGAACGAATCGCATTTTCACAATTTGAGTCACATCCTGGGGAAACTGGATTAGGTGCGGGAAGATAGGTAATTGTATCATTGTATGTGCTACTAGTTATTGTTATAGAAGCAATTCTACATATAGATAGGGCTTCTTCAGGATTTCCTTGATTATTAATTAGCTGAAATAATCCAGAATTAGGATTACTATTGGGTGCAGGAAGTAAAGTTCCAGCTCTTCCACTAGCGTTATTGCCACTTTCCATTGCAATAATCAAATTATCATTAGGGTATAGAGTAATTATTTGTTGAATAACATTTCGCATTTGGTCTACGCAAAAGCAAGTTGTTGAGTTTGCTGTATTTCCAGTGGGACCAGTAGGCCCAGTTAAACCAGTGGGACCAGTAGGTCCAGTCAAACCAGTGGGACCAGTAGGTCCAGTTGAACCAGTGGGACCAGTAGGTC
>CAJTSN010000085.1 GCA_910578745.1 uncultured Bacilli bacterium | reverse complement strand
TTTGAGTGCACAATGTCTAGCAATTCTTCTTTCGGTTCTTTGTCAATAGTTGGGGTGGTTTATTTTGAAACCAAGTTGACCCTAATATTTCTTTGATTTTTATCATTTCACTCAAAAACCTGAAAATTTTGTACTTTTGAGTACACTTAATAAGCCTAACTCTAATTAGGATTTTTTTCAATATAAAATTGTATTTTTCTATTCCATTAGCAATATTCTTGCTTTGAAGTTTTCAAAATTTCTAAATCCAAATGCTACTCTTTTTAGCACTTTAATCTTGTTGTTATAGCCTTCCATTACTCCATTTGAATATGGTACAAGTAATGAATTTCTGATTTCCTCTATCCAGTTAAAGTAGGTCTTTGCACAGTTTTGTAATACTTCATAATTTGATTCTAAGTTGTATTTTACCCATTTATTCATTTTGTCTATTGCTTTGTATTTCTCTTTTGAGTGCACAATGTCTAGCAATTCTTCTTTCTCACTATATACTCTTCGTAATTTTTCTGAGTAGTTAATAAGTATGTAATCTAGTGCTTTTTTTTGCTCTTGACTTAAATTTTCTTTCCTTGAAAGCAGTAATTTTCTTGAGTGCTTAAAATATCTTCTTTCTTCAGGAGTAAGTGTATTTTGAACTTCTTTTCTGATTGTATCTACTGCTTGTACAGCATATCTAACGTAATGAAATCTATCTGCTATAATTTTTGCATTTGGGAAATATGTTTTTGTTACATCTTTATATGGTTGCCACAAGTCCATAATTACATATTTTACTTTTTTTCTTTCTTCTAATGAAAACTTGTTAAAGTAACTAAATAAATGCACCTTATGTCTACATTTAATAATATCTATTGGCTTTCCTTTCTTTCCATCAATTAAGGATACTTGATACTTATAATTTCCAGTATTTCCTCTAAATTCATCAATACATAAGACTTCTGGCATATATGATGTAGATACTGAAAGATATGGCAATAATCTAATAACAGTAGTAGATGATACGTTAGCAATTCTAGCCACATCTTTTACTGATTGTTTTTCTTTTAATTGTTCAATAATAAAAGCTGTAAGACGATTAGTTTTCCTAGCTCGTTTAGGTATAAAAGTATTCTTTTCATAAAATTTTTTTTCGCAATTTACACAAACATACCTACGTTTTCGATAGTAAATAAAAGTATCTTTATTGTAATACATAGGAATATCTTTAATAAGTTGAAAACGATAATCATGAACCTTTGAAGTCTTAGAATGACAACAAGGACAAGTATGCTCTCTAACAGGCAATTCAATATGAATTCTAATACGATGTTCTCTATTTCTAAATTTTGTAACGATAACCCCTTTTAAATCTAAAAGTTTTGTGATAAAATTATTTTGCATTTATTTGGTCTCCTTTGTAAGGTTTGTTAGCAAAATAATTTTATCAAAGAAGCTAAATAAATGCTATTTTTTTATATAAAAATAGTTGAAGTTTTTTGCACCCCAACTAAAATTATAGAACCCTTCTTTCTCACTATATACTC
>CAJTSN010000084.1 GCA_910578745.1 uncultured Bacilli bacterium | reverse complement strand
AAACAAAAAAAGAAAAATATAGTTTCTCTCAAAGTCTATTCTCCCTTTTTCTCATTTTTGAAGATGAATCTGTTCCATCCATCACATCTATTCTATTTTTCTTTCTTTTTTTCGTTTTTTTCCCATTTGATTTTTCTTCTATCAAAAGAACAAAGATTTTTATTTGTTCCATTTTAAGAACTTAAAAAGGATAGTTTCCTATCCTTTTCTAACACCACTTTTTTGTTTGCGCTCTTCGAATCGCCGAACCTGTATTTCTTCCTAAATCAAATAGAAACGTTGCGGCTTTTACAATTGCATTGATAATAGAGGAAATAGAACTGGCTCCTCCTCTAATTTGCTTTTGCTCTTTATAAGTTATTTGTTGCAAGAAAGTGGCCTCAAATAGCCATGCTAACCGTAAACATATAACAAAGAAAAAACGATATGTGTAAATGTAAATATTTAAGACAAAGAAAGAGAAAAAATAAGTATTATGGCTATTGTACTATATATAGGATAGAAGTTCCACTTTTTTGTAAGAATTGTGATGTCATTGAGTATAAAGAAAAGAAGCCCATGAAATCACGTACTAATAAACAAGTTAAAAGGGAAAAAGAAAGATTCAGTATAATCTATCACGATTTAACTAAATGTTGTGTATGCGGTTCTACAACAGGAATAGAAAAAAATGAAATTTTTGAGGGAGCTTATAGACAAACTTCTATCAAGCACGGAATGGTAGCCCCTATGTGTTACAGAGAAACCTGTCATAAAAGATTTCACAATGATATTATTTTTAATTTATTCTATAAAGTTATGTTTCAAAGAGAATTTATGAAAACACATAGTCGAGATGAATTTATAAAATTATTTGGACAGGACTATATATACAAATTAGAAAAAATGAAAAAAAACTATTAGATTGATCTTTATTAGAATTTTCATTATCCATTTATATTGCCAATTTTTACCATTGGTGAAAAAAGATTGAAAAAATATATTCATCAATGATATTATTATATCTAGAATAAAAGAATAAGGATAGTGTGTTGTATATTGTGATGAATTTTATTTTAATAGAAGATAATCATTTCTTTAATGAAAAAATTACAAAAATAATTAATGAATATATGAAAAGAACATATTTAGATTACAAGATCTATCCTTTTTTTGATTATACAGCGGAAGTTTATAAAATCATTGATGACAATACTATTCAAAACAAAATATATATTTTAGACATTGTTTGTCCATCCAATAAAGGAACAAATGTTGCAACCCATATACGAAAAAATGATATTAAATCGTTTCTAATTTTTATCACAGATTACTATGATGATTATCAGCAAACTATGCTATCCGAATATTTTATGTTTTTAGCATTCATTAATAAAAAACAAAATTATAAAGAAGATTTGTTCAATGCTTTGCATTTGGGAACTAAAGCTATAAATGATAATAATATTGTTCGCATCGAAAAAGGAACATTAAGACTCACCCTAGCAAAAAAAGACATCTTATATGTCCACATAAAAGACAGAAGAACTTACATAGTTACTAGATACGAAACTTTTGACTTGTCTATGTCCTTGCAAGAAATATTTTTTCTTTTGAAAAACGGATTCATGTATTGTCATAAATCAATAATTATTAATGTATTACAAATTAGAAACATTGTATCTAAAACAAGAGAAGTTTATTTTGATGAAGAACATTATGTAGTCGCTAGCAAAGTGCTAATCAAAGAAGTCATTGATGAATTTGAAAAATTGTGTACAAAAAAAGGAAGCTAACTGATTAAAGTTAGCGAGTTTATATAAATTATAAAAGTCCTTTGTTTTCAATTAACAACAAATAGTGATTATTTATTAGTAATTCAACCACATCATTGTATTTTTTTATGCTTATCTTCTCTATATCTTGCATCCATATCTTAAGAAAAGATATAGCTTCTTTATGATTCAATATCATATTGTCCCCCTCTCTTGAGTGGATATACTAACATGCTTGCTTGTCCATTTTTGTCGAAATATAAACTATGAAGAACATTAATACTTTACTTTTAATTTTTAGCCACAAAAAAAGAAGTTAGCCGATTAAGACTAACTTTTTATTTTATATAACACTCTATAGCATCGATTTCTTTTCCAATCATTCCTGCATAACCATTATAATCGTAAATAT
>CAJTSN010000083.1 GCA_910578745.1 uncultured Bacilli bacterium | reverse complement strand
AGAGAGCATTTTATAAATTGCCCTCATTTTAGTGTATGTAAGTCTGAATAGTTACTTCTTTCTCTATAAATTCTTTGAATTCACTTGAAAAAAAGGCTATTTTTTGTTATATTATAAAAGAGCTTATTTCAAGTAAGTTCAACGATTGGATAAGTAGAAGTTTCTTCGCGGGAATACTACTTATCTTTTTTTATACTATTTTTTCTATTTTTTATAACTATCACCTCTCCTATAGTCTCAGTATAACATTATTACCTAGTTTTTGTCAATATAAGCCTATTACAATTTTAAAAATATCATTTTTCTTTGAAATTAAAATATATTTTATTTGTAAAAACAATTAATCATCATACCTATGTACATTACCTAGGTATTATTATTGCCTTGCTTTTCTTCTTTTCTTTTCTTATCTGTTTCGGCAATATAAACTAAAATAAATGTTCTTAACACATTTTTTATTTTATCACCATTATATTCAACTGCCTTCACAAAAGCCTCTTTATCCTCTGGAAACAAATCTACATTGAGTTGTTTATAGTGCTCTTTTCTATATTGTGTCGTATATTTGCTTGGACTATATCTTTGTTCTTTTAATGGATCCATATATTTTTTACAAATTTCTTTTGCTTCCTCAAGAAAGGAGTGATTTTCTTCTAAAATAGCATCAATTTCTCTTAGCACTCGTCGTTTATCATTTAACTTAAAAAGTAAACTTTCTAATTCACTTAAACATTTCCCATACGATTTCATATTCCATGGAGCATTCCTAGATAAAATTTCAATTGCTTTATTTAGCTCTTCAATAGATGAAATACTTTTATTCGCATTACAAACTTTATTGTATACTAATTCAAGTTGATAAAATTCTGCTTCGTAATTTTCCATAATTGTACCTCCACATTTCAAGTATAGCACACGGTAGACTCCAACTGCAACCTTTGTCTTATGGAATCAAAAAGGAGTTGAATCGAGCACAAATAGATGCAATTTATTCATCTTTATACAAAAAAAGAAAGTCTTAATCGATGAACTTTCTTCTTTAATACTCGATGGTGACTCGTATGCGACTTGAACGCATGACCCTCTGATTAAAAGTCAGATGCTCTACCGACTGAGCTAACGAGTCATAATTTAAAAAATGGCTGCCTCGGCTAGATTCGAACTAGCGAAATGCCACAGTCAAAGTGTGGTGCCTTACCGCTTGGCTACGAGGCAAACAAAGTGGTGGAGGGAGATGGATTTGAACCATCGAACCCGAAGGAACAGATTTACAGTCTGCCGCGTTTGGCCACTTCGCTACCCCTCCAAATAAAAATGGTGCCGGAAATAGGACTTGAACCCACAACCTACTGATTACAAGTCAGTTGCTCTACCAATTGAGCTATTCCGGCATAATGGTGGGCGATATAGGACTCGAACCTATGACCCCCTGCTTGTAAGGCAGGTGCTCTAACCAACTGAGCTAATCGCCCGTTCCCTGACATAAATAAATATATCAGTTTTTAGCTTATTTGTCAACACTTTTTTTCTCAATATTTTTTAAACTTTCCTGAATCCAAAATGGTAAACAATAAGATAAAGTTTTAAAGCCTAAATTTGTTTCCTTTATTTTTCTTCTAACCGTTGCTCGTTTCTCTTTATATTGAATATTTTTAATGCTTAATTTTAAATGACCCATTTGATCATCCACATCAATGATTTTTGTGTTAATAATCTCTCCTATCTTTACATAGTCAGCTGGATCTTTCACAAAACCATCCGATATTTCTGAAATATGAATCAATCCACTATAGTAATCATCAAATTGGACAAAAACTCCATATGGTTCAATTCCTGTTACTACTCCCTTGAGTATCCTTCCTTTCATATATTTCTCCACAGCTAAACACCTCTACAAACATTATAACACAATTAAATGAATTAAGAAAGAATACAAGGAAGCAATGATTTACTATATATTATATGCAAGCAGATAAAAAATATTCCTTTTTTATACAAATAGATAAGTATTCTTATTTACATACCTTTACTTTCCTTTTATTTATATAAATATTTCACAATCTCCTATTTTTAAATTTTATATAAATTTTTCACTCATTCTAGCTAATGCCAAATTAGAATATTCTCTCTTTTAAAGCAAGAACAATAAATAACACATATAGAATATTTTCTAAAACGAAAATCATATCTTCTACAAAAATTGATTTCACAATAAGTACATTTCATTCTGCTACTAAAAGCATATTCCTAACATTTCTATTTAAACCTCTAGTTTATGAATTTACTTTTTTAGGAACTATTTCTTATGATTCATCTCATTCATTTAAAAAACAATGGTTTATGATGTTCTTTTCTAGATAAATAAAAAAGTAACAGTTTACACTATTCAATTGTGTAATATGTTACTTATACGTTCTTTTAAATGGAAACTTAACACACGCCGTTATTAACTTGTCCACTATCCTGATCTATTATTAATGTCTCGTCTAAGAAATTATTTTATTACAGAAGTTCATTTATTTCGAAGTTACTTTAAATTTCTATTTTAAAAGTATCTCATTCTAAATTTATTTATTATTAATTCTATTTATTGTATCTTTATAAT
>CAJTSN010000082.1 GCA_910578745.1 uncultured Bacilli bacterium | reverse complement strand
CAGGTTCAATGTCGAATAAAGGAGCAGTAAATGCGACAATAGCACCAGGAGGAACCTATACAATACCAGCAGGGTATCATAATGGCTCAGGGAAAGTGACAGCTTCTGGAGTAAATATAGTATCTACTGCGAGTTTTAGTTCATCGGCAGTATCTTCTTTTACAGCGGAAGTAGGTGCTTATTATGTTATGATGAAAGGCCCATCAAATAATGCTGCGAATAACTCTACCTTTAGTGGTTGTACTGTAATTGCTAAAAAATATGTTGAAATGTCAAGAAAGTTTGAAGATGGTGATCATGCTAGAGCAATGGTAGTTATAGTGAAGGCTACTTCGAGTACGATTTCTGTATCGAATGGAGGTAGTGCTGGTTGGTACTGGGTAAAAATCTCTTCTTAAGTGCCATTAATGATAAATATATATTATTACTTCATCTAGTCGGTTTAAATGCTGACTTTTTTCTTTTCTTTTCCTTTTTTTGTATGTATAATAGAGGTATAAATAGAAATGAAAAAGTATGTTATAGTAGGGAGTAGTATAGTGGAAAGAATCGACAAAGTGAATTATTATCTTGATTTGGCAGAAACTGTTTTAGAACGAAGCACTTGTATGCGAGCGAAGTATGGTGCCGTTTTAGTCAAAAATGATGAGATTATTGCTACAGGATATAACGGAGCGCCTAGGGGAAGAAAAAATTGTTGTGAAATGGGTCATTGTATTCGAGAAGAATTAAACATTCCAAGAGGAGAAAGATATGAGTTATGTAGAAGCGTTCATGCAGAACAAAATGCAATTATTAGTGCTGAAAGGACGAAGATGATTGACTCTACTTTATATTTAGTAGGTAAAAAAAGTGGACAAGAACTTTATATAGAAAATCCTAATCCATGTTCTTTATGTAAGAGAATGATTATCAATGCGGGAATTAAGGATATCTATATACGTGATAGTCGAGATGTATATCGTCATATATCTGTATCAATGTATGTGGAAAACGATGAATCATTAGAAGGAGTTTTAGGATATTAGATAAGAGGTGTAATGTGCAATTATCAAAGACAAAATACTGTAGAGCAGTTCAGTGCAAAAAAATGCTTTGGTTAGATTTATATAAACCAGAAGAGGCAGAAGAGGTAAGTGATGCGTCTGTTTTAGAAAATGGAACAGAAGTAGGAGAGTTAGCTAAAGGAATCTTTGGAGAATACAGTGACGTTCCTTTTTCTAAAGATTTAAGACAGATGATAAGTAAAACCAAAGAATTGTTATTAAATGAGAACATTGTCATTACAGAAGCTTCCTTTGAATTTGAAAATTTATTCTGTAGTGTGGATATTTTAAGGAAAACAAAAAATCAAATTGAATTATATGAAGTAAAGAGTTCTACAGAAGTGAGGGAAATTTATATACAAGATATTTCTTATCAGTATTATTTACTAAAAAAGTTAGGCTATTCTGTTATAAAAGCCTCTATTGTTTTCGTGAATCCTTTTTATGAAAGAAAGGGAGACCTTGATTTACAAAAATTATTTGTTATTCAAGATGTTACAAGTATAGTAGAGGAAAATAGAAGGCAAGTAGAAGAGAATATTAAAAAGATAGAGGAGTATGTAAAAAGGGGAGAAATAGAGGATAGTATTGATATGCATTGCTTTAAACCATATCCATGTCCTTATTTTTCTTATTGTACAAAACATTTAGAAAAAAATAACATATTTGAACTACGAAGAATGCCAAAAAAGAAACTAATCGATTTTTATAAGGAAGGTGTCACATCTTTTGAGCAGTTAGTTGATAGAAATATAAAAGAGCCTTATAAAAAACAAATTTTGTATGCATTAGAAGAAAAACCACCTTGTGTAGATGTAGGGAAAATAAAGATATTTTTATCTTCTTTGTATGAACCACTTTATTTTTTAGATTTTGAAACCTTTCAAGAGGCAATTCCAAAATATAATAATACAAGACCATATATGCAAATTCCATTTCAATATTCTTTACATTATATAGAAAATGGAAAATTAAAACACAAAGAATTTCTTGGAGAACCTACTACTGATCCTAGAAGAGCTTTAGCACTTCAACTTGTAGAAGATATTCCTCAAAACGCTTGTGTTGTTGCATATAATATGATGTTTGAGAAAATGATTATTAAACATTTGAGTGTATTATATCCAGATTTAAGAGAACATTTAGTGCATATCTATGAAAATATGCATGATTTGATGATTCCTTTTAAGGAAGGTTATTATTATACGAAGGCTATGCAAGGTTCTTACTCGATTAAATATGTACTTCCAGCTTTATTTCCAAATGAAAAAGAATTAGATTATCATCATTTAGATATGGTCCATAATGGAAAAGAGGCGATGAACTTATTTAAGGAACTTGCCAATAAAGAGGAACAGGAGAGAAAATGTATTCGCGAATCATTACTTGCGTATTGTAAATTAGATACATATGCGATGGTGAAAATATGGTTTAAACTAAACGAGCTTGTAAATATAGAAAAAAAAGAAACTATGGAAGTACCATAGTTCTTTAGACCCTTTTCATATGGGTTTTGTTTTAGTTATTCCATGCTCTAGCACCGATTATGATTACTAAAAGAATAAATAAAACTAAGATAATAGCTGCACCGTATCCAGCTCCATAGCCATATCCACCGCCGGCATATCCACCACATGGATTTCCGCAGCCATAACCTTGATATCCACCGTAATAATACATTATATTACCTCCTATCTAAGTCTACTATAGTTTACTCAACTGTTACGATTTGGTGCGTGGTAATTAACTATATTTTTTTAATAACCCTTTGTTTTATGCAGATTCTAAAAAATAGCCAAGAATTTGTGAAATGAAATTATATG
>CAJTSN010000081.1 GCA_910578745.1 uncultured Bacilli bacterium | reverse complement strand
ATCATACTCTCTGTCATCATATTTTCTATAATTATGATTATCACACTTAGTTAGACCTGATGCATTTTGTATTGCATTGTTGCTTTTAGATGTTGTTCCACTTACATTAGATTTAGCACTATTTCTAGAACTATTTTTCTTATTTTTATCACTACCTAAATGAAATGAATAGGCTAATTGTATAATCATCACGCTCCTTTATTTTTTATATTTTTATTCTCTTCTAATTTTGGTTTTAGATGTATATTTTGGCTTTGACAAAATATTTAACTCACCCTGTATTTCGAGAATGCTTCTTCTTTTTCTCAAGTTTCTTCTTAAGTTTTTCTTCCTCTAATTGTTTTCTTTCCCTAAATGAATTTTTACATTGTTCTACTAATTGTTTTGGTGGGATGTATTCTGTTTCATTTCTTAACATTCCATAAATGATATTACAAGTTCTTCTCATAATACAAATTAAGGCTTGATGTTTTGTTTTTCCCTCATTGATTTTCTTTTGATAGAATTCTTTAAAAATTGGATTTGTTGGAGTATTGCCAGTCCGTCCTGCACAAATACTCCGACAGGCTAGTTTATAAAACATACTATTTAACTCTCGATTTCCAAACTCATTTTTTAACTGTTTTTCTGTTCCGCCACTACTTTTTTCAATGGGAGCAATTCCTGCATACTTGGCAAGTTTTCCACTATCTTTGAAACGGTTTATATTTCCGATTTCGGATAACAAGCAAGCACCTGTTATTTTTTCTAAACAAGGATAAGTATGTAACTGACAACCGATTTTGTCGTATACATCTAATATTTCTTTTTCTATTTCTTCTAATCTTTTATTGTTATCTTTTATTTGTTTTACTAACATTTTGATAATGGTATTTCTTTCTTCTTGATAGACTTGATAATTAGTATCATTGTTATTAATCACTTCTAAAATCTTGTTAGCTTTGGCGATTCCCATTTTGTTTTTACTCCAAGTTTTTAAATTAGTAACAAGTGTATCAAAATCTTCCTCTAGTATCTGTTTAGGACTTGGGTAGGTTTCCCACAAGTTTAGGGCTGTCATACAGTCAATATTAACAAAGATTTGATTGTAGTTTGGATAGTGATGTGTAAGTTGAGAATGTAGTTTATTTTTCAATTCTATATTATTATTCACAATAACCTTTCTCATTTTTACTAGTTGCTTTAAAGTCCAATATATCTCATCACTTTCAGCATTTGGTAGTTTATCAAATTCATCAAGTAATATTTTGGCAATACACTCACTATCAAATTCATCATTTTTAATGATAACTGGATTTTTCTTTCTTTCAACATAAGTAAGATTAGAATTTACATTTTTAACAAGTTGGTCTCTTGATAATAAGTATGAGGCTAGTTCATATCCTAGATGTTTCGTATCTTCTAGTCCATAAATGGGTATTAGATCCGATTTATGTTCATTGACGGTCTTCACTAGATACTCAAAACCTTTCTTGTCATTATGAAAAGAAATAGTAATTATTTTTTCATTAAAGCAGTTTTTTAGAGTGGCAACGTGTTTATATTTATGACAGTCTACTCCAATGTATAAATATTTCATTTTAGGGTGTGAATTGTAATTCATTTAAAATATCTCTCCTTTCAGTAGGCAATAAATAATTTGACTTAATAAGTTGGACACTCACACCACTAGAATAAATATAGACAACTCTTTTAGTACCATATCTTCAAAAGTATCTTAATCTCTTCTTATTAACATTATTTATTCCTAAAACTCACTTTTATAGTGATTTCATTTTTCTTTTTAGTTGCTTTAATTCTTTTTCTTTTTTCTTCTCTCTGATAATTTGTTGTTCTCTCTCGTTGGGCTTGGTAATTAAAATCATATTTTTTCCCTGATAGACAACAACTTCTTCACCAATAGTAAAGTTTAGTTCAGTTAACCATTTTCCATTAAAGCGAAGGCTTGGAACCACTTTATTATTTTGATAGATTTCTCCAATTTTGTAGGTTTTAAAGTCCACAATAAAAACTCCTTTCTCATATTTTTGATAAAGGAATATTAAAACGAATTTATCCTACACAATTAGGAAAAATAATGTATAATAGTAATACGGTTTTCTGATGGGGCTTTTGCCTTTGGTGTAGGTGTCTGTTACCTATACTAATTTTTAGAATATTTGCGGTATTCTAAAAACTAGGAAGACCGTTTTAATTTTCCATAAAATATTATTAATGACTGTATGCTCATTGTATCTATGTAGGAATGATTATATTAAAATAATCACTCCATAGATTACAACTCGACATCCCCTAGGTAGCATAAATACAAATTATCTTGTATCTGCAATAGTTTCTACAGTCATTCAAACGATTTTTTCTCCGTTTGTAATTTTAACGAGTGAATAAACATCATTATTCTAGCTTATTAACAGATATTACCTTATAAGGAAAAGTCTATTTCTCTAAAATAAAATTTTTATAAGTAAATAGATAAAAATTGAAAAGTTTATTCATCATATTGTGTTTTGACTGTCAATAAGTATTGGCAAAAAATTTTATTTTTTGATACCTATAATTTTATTTTTATTAATAAATCATATGATGAAAAAGAAATGATATGCTTTGTTTAAAATGAGAAAATTGCAATTTAAGATTTCCTATCTTTATATAATTAGAGAAAGAAAAAGCAATTTTCTATTTTGCTTAAGCATACATTTCTTATCCTAGTAAAAGGACAAACAAAATTAGAAAACACAAAACCAAAAGTAAATTAAAAATCATGAGTACACGATTAAATAATTCCTTTTGATTTTGGGATAAGAATTCAAAAGACAACCGTAATAACTGAAATTGTTTAGTTTTCAATTTCTAACATTATGAGTTGTCTTTTTATTATAAATTTTGTTTGGTCTAGTAATTAGACTCTTTCTAATTTTTCATATTTTATAAGGTTAATATTGATAAAGATACTGAAACAAAAAATAAAATTTTTTGCCAATACTTATTGACAGTCAAAACACAATAT
>CAJTSN010000080.1 GCA_910578745.1 uncultured Bacilli bacterium | reverse complement strand
TTCCAGCATAATTCGTTTTGCTTGTATAATGCGCTAACCAAATAGGATACTCCGTTGGAAACCATATTTCTTCTAAAAAATATTTACTACTATAAAGCATTCCCTTATGTCCATTTTTCTCTATTACTTTTATAAACTCTTCTGCCATACTTGTAAGACCAAAGAAACTCATATGATAACTATTAAAATCTGACCAATCTTCCCAATCAAAAGCAATAGGTAAATCAATTTTATATGGTTTTATTTGTTCTAATACCCATGCAGCATCTTTTTTCGCCTCATCACTTGTATTCGAATAAGAATAAAAATAAACTCCTGCCTTAATTCCTACTCGATTTGCTCCTTCAATATTTTGAACAAACTTAGGATCGACTACATATTCTCCATTTGTTCCTGTTTTTGTCCCAACACGAATAAAAATAAATTCTACTCCTGCCTTCTTTAAAGCATCAAAATCAATATCACCCTGCCACTTAGAAACATCAATTCCCATCTCTGTTTTATCTGTTTTATACTTCTTCTTCAAAGTTTCAAATTTTTGATAGACCACTTGTGGTTTAGAAGTAGATGTCCCTGGCTTAGAAGAGGAAGGCGCTGGCTCATAAACTCGCAATGTAAAATTCTTTGTCGTTGTATTCCCACTTTCATCTTTAGCTACAAAAGTAACTGGATAATCTCCCACTTGTCCTAAATTATAGTCTCCTTCAATAGTACAAGTAGGATGACTGTCTAAATTATCGCCACAAAAAATATCTTGTATAAAGGATGAATCCGCATTCTTTTTTACCTTATAGACACTTCCTAAACGTATAACAGGCGCCACTTTATCTACAACATCAACTTTAAAAGTATAATTTACTTTGATATGATCATCATTCATAAAAGTAAATGTAACTACCTTTTTTCCTATACTTTTTGTATCAATCTTTTCATTTTCAATTAAAGTCCCATTCATGCTTACAATAAAATCAGAAACATGTTTTTCCTCTAAAAATTCCACAGTTAAATCATTAACTAAAGTGACTTCTATTTTAGCATGTTTTATTCTATACCACTGATAGTATTTGTAACCTAAAATAGAAAAAAGCAATAGCAAAAACAATACCCCTATAATTATTAAAATTCTCTTTTTCATTAAAATCCATCCCATACATAAATAAGTTGTATTCCTATCTTAATACCAAGCAGTTTACTTATCTAATCTTACAACTATTATACATCTATTTTTATATTTATTGCAATGCTTTGATTAAGTAACAATAAAAGTATTATTTTTTATTCTCATAAAGGATTACGATTCATCAAAACTTAGTATCTAAAACAAAATCAAAACCTTAATTGGTTACTTATCAAGAATAAAACTGTATCCTCTTTATTTTCCTATCACATTTAAATGGCGTAAATTCTTATTCTCTTAATTTTTATATCGAAACTATCAAATAGAATATAAAATAAGGAAAACTCTATTTTTTATATATCAATAACCCAGTTTATGAACTTAACTGACTATTTCCTGTTGCATAATCAATTTGAACTCCTTCTTGTACATTATAAACATATACATTAAATTGAATGCCTTCCCCTTTATCCTCTACTGAATAAGCCTCGATTTGTACTCCACTAGCTAAGAGATTTTCGCCTTCAAACACAGGTGTGACTCTATATAGTACATGATTTTTTGTTTGTTCAATATACTTAGCAACTTTATTTTCAAACTCTAGCATTCCTACAGTATTCATATGACGTGTACATGTAATTAAATTTTTTTTATTTGCATTCTCCCCTGTTAATTGATACCCTATTAGATGGCAACGATTATATAGATATTTTCCTGATATATGATCATATTTTACTGTATGCCACCCTGTAGGCTTAACCATACCGATAGAATCTCTCTTTTCCGTGGGCATTAAATCAATACCAATATTCGCAAATGCTTGTCCACACCTTCCTAAAGAATCTAATTCACTATAATCTTCAAAAGAATTTATTGAATAATCCTTTTCCTCAAATAATGGTCTATTATTATTCAATATGACATAAGAATCACCACTATACGGAGGAATATCTTCTATATTATAGGAAACTGCACTCTCCTCTTTTATATTTTTAGAATTGCTTTCTATTTCCTGTTGAAAATAAGTAGTTATTAAAAAAACAATCATCATAAAAAAGCAAAGAAAAGTTAACCAAATTTTTCGATTCTTTTTTCTCATAAAATCACCAACAAAATATTTATTAAAATCATACATATCACTCTTTATCCATTTTCATTCTAAAATAAAAGAAAAGAAAATGCAAGAAATGAAAGTGCTTTAGCTAAATATTTGTATTCTAAGTGTAAAGAAATACTTTATTTTATAAGAAATTATGCAGATGTTTAAGTTAAATTACTACTTTTAAAATAAAATATAAGAAATTATAAAACTACTTAATTGTCCTGATTGTTTTTTACTAGCACACATAATTATAGAAAATCAACTCTATTTATTTTTTCTTAGTCACTTTTCTATTGATACATCAAAAAAAGCGATTTTCATCACTTTCTCAAAGTTCATAGGCTATGACCCCACTCAAATAAAATTCTTTTGCACGAGAAGCTATAGCACATACACCACTAGTAGTCCCACTATAGTAAAGACTAACTCGAAACTTTAATTTGTTTCCATCAAGGACACAACTCGCCTGTGTATCTGTATAATTATTTACTGAATCTGAATTCGAAGCATAATAATCATTTGGAATATTCATTGTATACCAGTATCCTGCAGAATTTGAAAATCTAAAATCGGCATCCCAACGATTTTGATTCGTTGACGTATAATTTCCGTATAGATTCACATGACAGGATTCAAGCTTAGAAGGTGTAAATGGTAAGTCGATTGTAAAATCAGTGTAAGTTCCTTTATCTGGTACAAGTCTAATCCAAGAGCCTGTAAAATTCTGCCCAGAAACGTCTGCTTTTACATGGTTAAATTCATAGGTCTTTCCCTTAATTCCAGTTCCTGTTATCTTATTTCCATTCACATAGGCTGTCTTTCCCTTTGAAATATCTGCTGCTGTTGCCGTTGC
>CAJTSN010000079.1 GCA_910578745.1 uncultured Bacilli bacterium | reverse complement strand
AACTTTAAGATTTAGTGAGTATCGAAACGATGATGAAGTATGGCAACACATATTAAGATTACGAGAGTTCTATGATGTAGGATTTTATCAAGCAACTTATAATACTGAAACATCTATGTTTTATTTCAATATAGATGAAGATAGTCAAGCAATTGTTAGAATATTTCCTATGGAAAACTATAGAGAGATTGACCCAGATATGAAGATGAAAGAATACGATTTAGGTGTTCTTTATATTAACAAAGATAGTGGAACAATTCTTGAAGATGAAGAAGCAGTATTCAAATATATTCCAGATAAAACAGATGGAATACTTACTAGAGAGGTTAAACCAACTATTGTAAAACCTGAGAATGCTATTGGACTTGCAGAATGTACTATCTACGAAGAGGAAGAAGAAACTTTCGAAGAAGTTGTTTCTTCCTAATCTTTATGGAATTTTGTTTTATTACGAAGTTTTAAAACAATATGGAATAAAGTAAAACGGATTCTAAGGTGTCCTTAGCCCACGAGGTTATTTTGCTATACTTGGCAAAATACCTAGGGGGTATCTAGTAAATATTTATATAGCAATTTAGAAACAATAAAATTTTTATGATATACTAGAGAAGTGTAATGACTAAAGGAAGAAACATAAAAAAATAATATTTACAGAGGTGAAAATATATGCAAAAAGAAATAAATGAATATTGGAATTTTGATGGTTGTGATACAAAAGAATATACTCATTGTTTTCACATATATCCTGCTATGATGATTCCACAAATTGCAAGAGAACTTTTAGAAAAATATTGTGAAGATGAATTTAAAGTATTATTTGACCCATATTGTGGAACTGGAACTTCTCTTGTCGAAGGTTCTTTGCGAAGACTAATATGTATCGGAATTGATCTGAATCCTTTAGCAAGATTAATATCTAAAGTTAAAACTCAACAAATTGATATTAATAATATTATTGAATTTAGGATTCATTTTTTAGAATTATATAATTCTTATAAAAATGAAATAGTAATACCTAAAATAACAAATATTAATTATTGGTTTAAAGAAAAACAATTACAACAGTTATCTATAATTAAAAGATGTATTGATACTATTAGTGTAGAAATTGAAAAGGAATTTTTTTTAATTCCATTTAGTGAAACATTACGAGAAGTTTCACTAACAAGAAATAATGAGTTTAAACTATATAGAATTCCAAAAGAAAAAATTGAGCAACATAATCCAGATACTTTAAGTCTCTTTCTTAATAAAGTAGATAGAAATATAAATGGATATAAAAAATATATGGAATGCAATCCTACTTATAATGTTTCTATTTATGATTTTGATAGTTCTAAAGATATACCTAATACGATAATACCAGAAAATTTTGTTGATATTGTAATTACATCTCCCCCATATGGTGATAGTAGAACAACAGTAGCCTATGGACAATTTTCTACACTATCTAATGAATGGATGGGCATAGAAAATGCAAGAAAACTTGATAGTAATTTAATGGGTGGTTTAGTAACAGAAATTGAGCAAACAGGATTGAAAGCATTAGATAATATTATTTTCAATATCAGTCTAGAAAAACCAAAAAGGGCAAAAGAGATATATTCTTTTTATAGAGATTATAAACAATCTATTTTTAATGTTAGTAAGACTATTAAACACGGAGGAATAGTAGCATATGTTGTGGGAAATCGAAGAGTTAATGATATTGAATTGCCAACAGATGAATTTACAAAGTATTGTTTTGAAAGTCAAGGATTCAAACATATAGAAACAATTGTTAGAAATATTCCTAATAAAAGACAACCAAAACAAACTTCCCCAACTAATAAAAAAGGTAAAAAGGTTTCAACAATGAATTATGAATATATTGTTATATTAAAAAAGGAATAATTGTTTTTTATTCCTTTTCTTCAATTAATGTAAATAATTCTAATATGTCACTTGCCTTAATTCTAAAACCTGTCCCATGATCATGAGTTTTACCAATATTTTTTCCGCTTTTATAGTAACCAATACGTAAATCTATCATTATTTTTCCCTTTTCAATTGCTTTTAAGAATTTTTCAAAATCTGTAAAATCATAAACCTGTATTTTCTTAAATTCAAAATATTCTGTATTGTCTATTTTTTTACTATTTCCGTGAATTAAAGCCATTCTTTTTAATTTTTGTATCAACTTCTTCTTTAAAACCGAAAATTTCCAATAAACTTCTTTTTCCAATAGATTGTTATCCATATCATATACTTCAAGAAAAATTTTTTCATTTTGCCTATCAACATCTATTTTAAACTGATAAGTATTAAAATAGACCGTTTTACGATTGGCAAATACTGAAGCATGTAATGTCTGCTGATTATTATTGATTTCTATATGCCCATAAGTTAGTCGCAATCGTGTATTTTGATTACTTTCATTTCCTTCCGGGGATTTTGTAATTAATGTTGTATAAGAATTAGAAAATTGTCTCTTTGTCTTGATTTCTATTCCTTTATAATCTGGTTCACTAAGATTATCTTCCTTTTTTCCTAATAAATCCTCAAAAGTTTTTCCTATTCCAGTATTATGGGAACGAGTACTACAAATCCAACCTCTATTTTTTATGTCTATATATTTATTTATTAGTTCTTCTACAATTTTATCGTTCATATGCCTAACACCTCTCTTTACATCCCATTGTATCATATACAACTAATAAAATAAACATTTACTGCAAATAATTCAGGGCAATCGCAAGGAACTAAGAATAATAATTAAAAAGGGAGAACAGTAAGTTTTCGATATGATGAATATCATATTGATAAGTAGATAATCTCCTTTTTATTGTCAATAGATTAATGGAAGAAGAAATACAAGAAAATAAAGAGTTAGCAAGAGATAGAATTTTTATAGGACATACTAACAGTTGGATTAAGAGATTTAGAATACTTTCAACTAAATTCAGAAATAATTTATCTTATTTTGCTAAGTTTGCTATGTTATTATATAGTTTTTATAATTTTGATATTGCTTGAATAGATTTCTGAACAACTTTAAATAATCTTGTCTAAGCTCTAGAAAATATTCTATATCCGTTGCATCTTTACAATCTGATAAAATAGCATATTGCACATAATAATTATGGCATTCAATTTATGCGATTTTCCTTTTTCTTTTCTTGGATCAGGTATTATTTCAAAATAATTTAAAACATCTCTATTAATAAAAAACTCCTTATATTCCTACTATAAATATA
>CAJTSN010000078.1 GCA_910578745.1 uncultured Bacilli bacterium | reverse complement strand
CATAGAAATTTTATAAAAATATCAATTTAGGTATTGACTTCTATTAGCAAGTTTTATTTGAAAAAACAGAGGAGACAGAATTATTTATAACGAATGATTTTTCTGTATCAGGTTTGAATAGTCTAAAAATAGTTACGTCTTCTATCAATCAAAACATAAGTCAAAGTATTGTAGTTCCAAAAGGCAAGTATTATACATTTAGTTTATATATGAAAAATTTTGGTTCTGCAAAAATAATTCTTCGTTATCTAGATGAGAACAAGCAAATTCAAGAAAAAGTTGAAAAAATAAAAGGAAATGATTCTTTTGAAAGATATGATACAACAATTTATTATCCAAATACTGCATTGAGTAATCTAGTGATTCAAATCGTTTTTGATGAAGCAAGTATTTATTATATGGATGATATGCAATTAGAAGAGGGTGAAGTCGCCAATATATATAATTTACTCGATAATTCTGATTTTTCTAAAGGAATTGATGGATGGGATCAAGAAGCTTATAATCGAGAAACGGGAGAGGATGTCGCTACTTCAGAAATATTTTCCAGCGTAGCATTGGATAATAATAGAACAGCCCTAAAGATTAAGATGAATCCAGAAAATTCGACGAGTATATCTAAAACATTTAATGTTAGAGGAAAAAAGGATGATACATATGTTATTTCCTTCTGGTATAAGAATGAGGGTTATCCAGCTTATGATACAGAAGGAGCTCCTATTTTAAATAATGTTATTATTCGTTTTAACTATCCTAATGAAGAATATGGCCATGGAATCGCACCTTCTAAAGGATTTAATCCAAATGAAAAAGAATGGCAATATTTTTCTACAAGATTTCAAGCAGAGAAAGATTTTGATTCTATGACACTTGATTTCTTCCAATTTAGTAATGCAAACGATTTATACATTACCAATATCGGTTTATTTAAAGATGTTCCAAATGTAAAGTATAGTTATGATGAATTAGGAAATTTAACACAAATAAACGATTTAACCAATAAAAATACTTTATTTTCCTATAATCAAAACAATCAAGTCATTCGAATGAGAAACTTCACAGGTGGAGACCTTTACTATGAATATAATCAGGAAAAATCCAATCAAATTTTAAATAGTGTCAGTGAACTAGGAACTTCTAATAAAGCATTTTACGATTCGAACAATAATCCCATTTGTAATCGAATTTTAAATTCAAAGAATACCGATAATTCAGATTATTTTAAAATAAGAATCCATGGCACGCATAAATACGTTTGCCCAACTTTAAAGGGGATTGGAATTAGAAAAAATGATTCTCCACATAATTATTGGTTTCGTGAAGAAGAAAAAGGTTGGCACAAATTAAGACATAGTATATTAGAGTATTTATATTTGGATATAGATGATTATTGGGAAAATGTATATCTCTCTAATTCAAAAGGCCATTATTGTTTGATTAATTTTCATGATTATTGGGATGGAACGCCTTATTATTTAATGGAAATTTCAAACTATGGAATCTATTTAAAATATGATAGTGAATTAGAAAAGATCGTTTTATCACCTTTAGAGGAGAACTTAGAACCTTTTAAATTTGACTTAGAATATGGTGATAAGGAATTTATTGAAGGTAATACAGAATATACATCAAATGGAAAGGTAATTACAAGCACAACTGATTCTTTACTTCATAAAACTCTTTATGTTATCGATGAAGAAAGTGGACTCACACGTTCAATTACAAATCCAAACGGTGTTACTACTTCTTATATTTACAATGATAAAGAACAACCTATTTCTATTACCAAAAAAGATAAAACGGTTTCATATACATATAATAATCAAAACTTACTAGATAAAATTATTCATGAAAATAAAACATATCAGTTTATTTATGATAATTATTTAAAGACAAAGCAAATAAAATTGAATGATACAATTTTGGTAACAAATGATTATGAAGAAAAGAATGGTAATTTATTATCGAGTACATATGGTAACAATCAATTGATTTCTTTTGCATATGATGATTTTAACCGACTACAAAAGAAAATAAGAGAAGATGATACATATCGCTATGTATATGATAGTAATGGTTCTTTAGCTAAAGTTTTATCCAACCGTGCAACTATAAAATATAGATATAATTTAGCTAAGCAATTGACAAACTATAGTTATGATGATTTTAGTATAAAGTATACTTACGATTTAGGTGGAAATGTAATCTCTAAAATATATCAATTACAAAATCATGAACATTCAGTAAAACATACTTTAAATCTTGAAGATGTCGTTATTAAAACGGTATTTGATGATTCACAAATCCATTATGAATATGACGAATTGCAACGTTTAAAATCTACATCTGGAATCGTAGAAGAAACGTATTCTTATGTAGCAAATGGTAAAAGAACTTCTACACTCATTAAACAAAGAGGAGACTATTCCTATATTTATAATCGTTTAAATCATATAACGCATATTTATAATAATGGTGTATTAGAACATCGGTATTATTATGATGAATATAATGAGTTGGTAAAAGAACATGATTATGTACAAAATCAAACGATTACTTATACGTATAATTCATCAGGAAATCTATTATCTAAGAAGGTTTATACTTTAAATACAACAGATTTGCTTCTTGAAAACAACTATGAATATACAAATTTAGAGTGGGAAGATCAGCTAACAAAGTATAAGGATACAATAATTACTTATGATTTAATTGGAAATCCTGTAACTATAGGAAATACACAATTAAGTTGGATAAATGGTAGAATGTTAAAAGAATATAATTCTTCTAATGTAAACATTAGCTATCAATATAATGTAGATGGTATTCGTACAAGTAAAATTGTAAATAATGTGGAAACAAAATATTATTTGGAAGGAAAGAAAATAATATTTGAACAAACAGGTAATAATATGTTATACTATATGTATAGTGATGTAGGAGAAATCATTGGATTTAAATATAATGATACATCATACTACTATCTAAAAAATAATCAAGATGATGTTATTGGAATTGTAGATACAAATAAAAAAGTAATAGCAAAATATACATATGATTCATGGGGAAATATCTTATCTATAACTGATGATTTGAATAATGAAATTACAGATACAAACCATATGGCAAATATTAATCCATTTAGATATAGAAGTTATTACTATGATAAAGAGACAAAATGGTATTATTTAAATAGTAGATATTATAATCCAGAATGGGGAAGATTTATCAATGCTGATG
>CAJTSN010000077.1 GCA_910578745.1 uncultured Bacilli bacterium | reverse complement strand
ATAAAAAGCAGCATCTTTTAATACCACTTTTTATTTTTACGTCTGAATAGTTACAGAAAGAAAGGTTTTATTATGTAGAAAAAGAGTAAAAAAATAAAATATTTAAGCGTAGGGGGTATTCTATTATTTCTGTTATTGAAAGGAGTAGGGGAGTAAAGTGAATTTGGAGATTTTTAATTATGAAGACAAACAAGTAAGAGTGATAAAAAAGGATAATGGGGTTTGGTTTGTTGCTAAGGACCTATGTCAAATTTTAGGAATTGAGAATATAGAATCATTCATTGAAGAGCTTGATGAAGAGGAGTGGGGTAAGACTATAATTTTTGATTATTTAGGGGAAGCTCAAGATACTTATATTTTGGCTGAAAGTGGAGTTTATGAGGCTGTGATAAGGCGGGAAGCGAGAAACTTAAAGCGATGGATACAAAAAGATGTATTACAAGAGCTTCATAAACAAGAGGGGACTATAAATAGCACACATGTATTCATAGATACCTATTTCCCATTTGCCGATGATATAACCAAACAATTATTGATTCATTTATTAGAAATGATAAAAAAGCAAAATCAAATGATAGGGAAGATGCAACCTAAAGAAAAATATTTTGATGAATTGGTTAGCAAAGATTTGTTGACGAATTTTAGGGATACCGCTAAAGAATTGAAGATATCCCCACAAAAATTTAATGACTATTTGATTCGAAGGAATTATATTTATAGAGATGGAACAGGAAATTTAAGACCCTATCAAAATTATAAAGAACAAGGGTTATTCGAATTAAAAGAGTTCTTTAATAAGTGGAGTGGTTATGTTGGAGTGCAGACAATGATTACACCGAAGGGAAGAGAAACATTTAGAATTTTGATGGATAAAGAGAAAATGATTTAGAGAAGAATATTTGAAGTTTTATAATTTTTCACATAAAAAAAGTGAAAGTACTTCACACATTAGCAAGAGGATAATGAATTTATGTAGATTTGACAAGTTAAAATTGCTTATGATATAATCCTATTACCGAAGGATAATTTCCTTGTCAGGTCTACAAATGAAAGTTGAATGTGAGTTTAAGTGTAATTTTAAGTACACCACTTCATTTGGGTCTAGCCAATTGGCTAGATTTTTTATGGAAGAAAAAGTAGACAATCGATTGTCTCCAATTCTTTCTTTTTTTCTATTTCATTTCGGTTTGCAATTAAAATACTTCTTATTTTTCCAGCAATTAAATCAGAAGCTTGTATACATACATGATTCTTTGATATAACGTATTTTAAGTCCACTTTTAATTTTGAATAGATGATTTTTGGATAAACTAAGTCATAGTTTAAATTATAAATTCCGTCCGTTAATTCATGCCGTATATCATAGGTAAAAAGACGGTTTGTATCGGTTGAGGTCCCTTGTTGATCAATTCGTATAATCAATTCAATTGGTTTATGTGGATCAATTCGATTTTGAGAGAACATATTTTGCAAAATCTCTTTTATGATTCTTCGTTGACAATAATCTCTGAATCGACCTCTACTGCTTTTATTATTCATAATATTTTCATTTACTTTATGATTATCAATAATTACAGCAAAGGTAATGGATTTTTTTATTAAATTGTATAGACGTCTTTTATGATAAGGATAAATATTTGAATGTTTGATTTCTGGACATTTATGTGAACAATTCGTTTTTTTTATTGGACAATAATTACATCGAATACCATTTAAAATGCTTTTATATTGACGAATGAATTTATCTCGTGCCTCTTTTCCAATAAAAACGACACCACCATACACACAATATGAATCATTTTTATGTAATACGCCAGAATCATCCATATTGATATAAACTGTTTGATATTCTATAGTCTTTCTTAAGTTTGTTTGTTTTTCTTTCTTTAAATCCTTTATCATAAATTCCTCCACACCTTTAAAACGAGACTTGCTAGTCATTTACTATAACATAAAAAGTGTACATTTCATAGCAGTAAAATGCTTATATGTACACATAATAGAGGTTTTTAAAGGAATGTTTTCTACATAATAATTAGAAATAGTTTGCCATAATAAAACTAGCAAGAAGAGATTTCTTTATATTTATCCAATACTGCTTTAAGTTTTCGTTTTGAAATGATTGCATGACTTCCGTTTTTAAGATAGAGTTTTCGATTTTGGACATCGATTCTATCTATTTTATAAATGTTTACAATTCGAGAACGATGACAGAAGATAAAATTAGAATTTAATGTAGAAAAAATATCTTTCAATGTCTTATTTACATCAATCGTCACATTTTTTGTTTCAATATAAACAATATTTCTTTCTACATAAATGGTTTCAATATCTTCTGTATAGATGGTATATAAAATGCCATCTTTTTTCGCTTGAATAATATTGGTATATCCTATATTTGTTACACCATAATGTAGGGCATTTACCAATTTTTCTTCAAAACATTTATTTTTATTTATAAAACAAAGAAATTGAAGAGGTTTATCAGAGATTTCCTCAATATAAGTATTTTTGTAAGCACTAATTAGAATAACAAAAGATTTAATATCAAACTCTCTTAAATAAGAAATCATTTTAAATCCATCATTCGAGGGACATCGTATATCTAAAATATAGATTTTATTTTTCATTTCCTGATTTCTAATTAGTTTTATACATTCCTCATTATAATCTAAAAAACTATGAATTTGATAATTATATGTATTTTTGAACATATATCTGTCAATAATTTTTTGAACCTCTTTGTTAAAAATCGGATTATCTTCCACAATTATAAAATTCATTTTTCACCAACCCACTACTCTAGTACATGACTATCTTAACATAAATTTAAAAATGTGCAAAAAGATTAGTGTAAACGGGAATAAAAAATATTTCAAGTGGGAAAAATTTGCAATATGTAGAAAAATATGAAAAAAGTTATACACATTTTTGTGCATAACTAAAAGTTTATTATTTACAAGTGTATCCAGAATTTTCAAAGGATTCTTTTGTCTTGTTTCGACTTTGACCAATTTCTTCGAAATGATTTTCTAAATGGATATGAATCTTATTTTCCTCTAATTCTACATTGGCTTTCTCTTCTGTATAAGCGTCATAATAGCTTTGCGCATCTTCATTGGTTGCAAAAAACATAGTAGCTTGTGCCTTGGCAGAAG
Source organism: uncultured Bacilli bacterium (assembly GCA_910578745.1). Taxonomy (GTDB): domain Bacteria; phylum Bacillota_I; class Bacilli_A; order RF39; family UBA660; genus CATOJL01. The sequence goes on along the minus strand of CAJTSN010000077.1, from coordinate 168 downwards.
TAGCTTTTCCTTTTTCAAATTCAGTTACGATTGTAATTTCTGTTCGGATTTCTTCTACTTCTTCTTGGATTGTACAAGTAAGTGGTTCATTTGATTCTGAACAAGCACATGTAAAAAGAAGTATAGGAAAAATCCATATTATTTTTTTCATAAACATCCCCCTCTTTA
>CAJTSN010000076.1 GCA_910578745.1 uncultured Bacilli bacterium | reverse complement strand
ATATCCATATAGCATAGAAGATATATGTTTTCTAAAGAATAATCAATATTGGTTAGAGTCAGTAGCGCATGAAAAATTATGTTTTATTTACTGTGAATCAGAAGAAGAATATAATCATTTGAAATCCATAGGTATTAAATTTTGTGAAGAGGAATATAAACCAATCACGGAGGAAAAAAGAAAAGAAATTACAGTAGATGGATTAAAGATATAGAAGTTATTACTATGATAGAGAAACAAAATGGTATTATTTAAATAGTAGATATTATGAACCAAAGTGGGGAAGATTTATCAATGCTGATGGAATCATAGGAGCAAACCAAGATATCTTTGCTTATAATCTCTATGCCTATGTAAGTAATAATCCAGTCAATAATGTAGATATAAGTGGAGATATAGCATTAACTTTATTTACAGCAACGCTAATAACAGCTGCTGTTGTAGCAATGTCTATAGTAGCTAGTAAGGCAATTAGTAATTCCTTATCTGGAATAACTTCAACATTTCCAACAAAGGAACAACTTACTATACCAGATTTAAAATCTAAGGAAGAAGTTAAAATACAAAATAAAGTTACTTCTAATGTAGCTGCTATATCTAAGGTTAAGGAAGATACAACTAGTAGGGATGTAACCAAGCCATGTACACGTGCAAAATTAGAGAAAAATGATGTTAAAAGATATGGCGAAAGACTTACTGTAGAAGAAACAGCAAGTGTTGTTATAAGTGGAAATAGTGTAATGTGTGATACAGAACTGGATGTATGGATAGTTGGAAGCAAAATAAAGCGTGGAATATACTATGATGGAAAGCATGATGATTTACCAAATTATTATCAGCATTATCATCCAAATGACAAAAACATACCAGATCATCCGCACCTTTGGTATTATAATTAAAGGAGAGAAAAATAATATGCGAGTAAAAAAATTTAATAATCGTAAAATCTTAGAATATGCGTTACAAAATTGTAATGTTGTATTATTTATTGATAGGTGTCAATTACTTCCTAATGCCTTTAAAAAAATATTTGAGATGATTTTGGAAGTTGAAGGGGTTTCTGAAGAAGACTTTCTAAGTGAACTGAGACTATCTAATGTAGATAATCTATGTGAGCGGTACTTTTCAAATGAAAAAATTAAGTATTGCATTGATTTGTATGCCCCTTACTCGTCTAATTATTGTTTCTCGTATGATGTACATATAACTCATTCAATAGCAAATACCTTGTATAATGCATATTATCAATACAATAAAAATAAATTTTTACTTGAAAATTGTGATTCACTTATTTTAAAAAGAGATGTTTATTTTGATAAGCCAGTATCTAATTATATAACCGAATATTATTTTCATATCAACAATGAAATACAAGGAAAAATTTTACAAAAAAAATATGGGATTTTGTATATCCATATAGCATAGAAGATATATGTTTTCTAAAGAATAATCAATATTGGTTAAAATCAATAGCGCATGAAAAATTATGTTTCATTTACTGTGAATCAGAAGAAGAATATAATCATTTGAAATCCATAGGTATTGAATTTTGTGAAGAGGAGTATAAACCAATTACAGAGGAAGAAAGAAAAGAAATTACAGTGGATGGATTAAAGATATAGAAGTTATTGCTATGATAGAGAAACAAAATGGTATTATTTAAATAGTAAATATTATAATCCAGAATGGGGAAGATTTATCAATGCTAATGGAATCATAGGAGCATCATTAATTGCTAGTAAAGTAAAAAAACATGCCTTTATTATCCTTTTTGTCAAATAAGTCATTAATAACAGGAGCCAATTCTAAGATAGATAAAAAAACAGAACAGATGATTATTACCCAAACAAAAAATTCAAAAGAACTTAAAGATAAGATTTCTACTGGTATTAAGAATAGTAATGATGGGAACAGTTTTTATGATACAGGTACAAATTTAATATTCGAATCCACTTTGGATTTACATGCATCGCTTCATGGAACAAATTATACTATAACAGGAGATAGAATTAGTGATAACAGTTGGAATATAAATGTGTCATTAAGTGATACTTATGATTTTGAACTCTTAAAAAAGGAGTATGCAGATGAATTTTTACTTACAATAGTCAATAATGGAGCCTATGTTTATCAAAAGTTGGGTTTTCTAGTACCATATAAATGGGATGTTTCTTATAGTTTTGTATATGAAGAATAAATAATTTTTGGAGGAAATATGAAGTCAAATTTAAAGAAGTTTTATCATAGTAATGCATTTGTAATGAGTATGGGTGCTTTAGGTGGATTTTTAATCATTTCTGTTTTTATAGTGATATTTTTACGTTATGAGAATGCTATAGTAAAGTATTTAAATTTTAAAGTGAAGTTTCCAGAGCCTAATAAGGTCGAAAGGTTATATTATAACCCAGGAATTGATGCAACTTTTATTGAAAAGTGGACATATAGTCCTAAGAAAATGAAACGTTTTCTTAACAATAAAGATGTAAAGAAAATAGATGTGGACAAGGTTAATCAAATTTTTGATGATTATATAGAAAATGGAATATTTCAAAAAGCGGATATTGATAGTTTTTTTGACAAAAGTTTAATTAATGAAGAGAATTATTATGCAATAAAAATAGATACAGAAAATGGTATAGTGAGTGATGACTCTAGCATTACTAAACCATGGCCATATTTATATTCCTATTTTGTATTAATAGCAGATATCAAGACAAATGAAGTTTATATCTTTGAACAACATTAAATTATATGTAGAACTATGCCTATGTAAGCAATAATTCTATCAATAATGTAGATTCAGAAGGAAACTGGTCTATCAAAAGTATTATAAAATCGGTTTTCAAAGCTATAAAGGATTTAGCTAAACATGCTATTAAATCTACTATTAGTGGATTTTCAGAAATTGGTTCTATTGTAGGTTTAAAAGTATCAGGAGCTTTGTTAAATAAGTCAGCAATTGGTAATAATCAATCGATAACTTACGGTCAAAATTCCAAAATTGCCTCATCAATTAAAAACTCTCAAACTTATAAAAAAACAATAAATGAAATTGTCCAAAACAATCCAAATAAAACTTTTTCAAGTACAGATTGTTATTCTCTTATTTTTCCAGACAATGAACTGGATTTATACTTGGGGTTGCATAAGACAACTATGTGCTTAGATGGGGAACTTAACAATGGTAAAGGTAATCTACAAGTTTCAATTACTGACTTTTATGATTTTGAATATTGGGATTACTCAAATTGTAAAGGATTAAGGAAATTTGTTGCTACTTTGATAAATAATGAGGCATGGATGTTACAAGAAATGGGAATTCTTAATAATTACTATATAACTGTTATTTTTGATGAAAATTTTAAATAATTAAACAATAATATAGGTTTTGAAATGGGAAATCATGCTGTAGGGAAAGGAAGTTATAAAAGAATATGAAAACTAAATATAAGATGTGTATAATAGTTGGCTATTTTCTTTTAACATTCATGTTAGTTCTATATAGTAATTTTCATTATTTTTTCTTTTATTTACTATTTTATGCGAGTGTGTTATTACCTATATTTTTTCCGATATTTTTAATTATTTGTGGGATATTCGAAAAAAATAAAAAATGGATTACTGGTTTGATTTTAATTACTATAGAATTGATTGTAGTAATCTTTATAATGATATCGATTTCTACTCCTATAAAAACAGTTGGAAGCAATCTCAATTTAAATTTATATGATTCTGAAATAGTCTCAAAAAAATCAACAAAAGGTTTTTTTGGAGATGGAATATATTATATAGTTATAGATTGTAAGAACAGTAAAAAGGAAGTTTTAGAACAAATTAGTAATAGGTGGAAATTGCTTCCATTTACAGATAATTGTATGAAAGAAATAGTAATTATCATTATCGTTTAGCCCAAGATGTAGGTCTTCCAAAAATAGAGGATGGGTATTATTTATTTGTAAATAGATATTTCAATGCAAAAAATAAATATCAAGATGACGATTTATTTGACTATCACTCATTTGATTTTACTTTAGCTGTTTATGACAAAAAGACAGATTTATTGTATTATTTTGAATATGATACTTAATAA
>CAJTSN010000075.1 GCA_910578745.1 uncultured Bacilli bacterium | reverse complement strand
CGTTCAATCCTGATCAGTGGATTTACTTATTACACTTTTATAGTACCAAATCGTGTTTTCTTCAAAACTTGAATTAGATAAATAATTTTTTACATACTTGCATAAAATATCCGAATTTAAGAGTTTATTTTTAATAGGAATGTAAGTGCTTCCATCGCTATAGCCTTCATCTCCATATTCCATATTTTTGCTGTAAGCATCAAAAATGGTTTCACTATCATTTAAGAACATAATAGAGGCTGTATTTCCATAATTATTAAATGTAATTGTTTCTTTTCTATTTTTACAATCGATTATGGTTGTTGAATTAAAGTTATAGTTTAGATTAAAGTAATTGCCTCCTTTATTTTCTAACCCTATCTCTGTAACTTTTTTTACACGATAAGGTTTTTGTTCATAATACTCGTAAGCTGTTTTTAACCCATTTTCATCTGTAATACTTGCTAAAATATTTCTATCATTATAATTAAAGATGGTAGTTCCTGATTTTGTAACTAGGCTAGTAAGTTTATTATCATTATAATTTAAAACCACTGTCTCATTTGGACCAACTACTGTAATTTTTTGTTCTTCATACGATAGATTGATTTCAGACAAAGAAGCATCTACGATTTTACTAATTCTTTTATTTGAATCATAAGTAATCGTTGTAACATTTCCGAGTGTGTCTTGCAATTTATTGAAATAAAAGCTTGAACCATTTTGGATAAAAGTCATTTCATTTCCATTTTTATCTTTTAAAATACATTCAGTTTCCTTTTTTTCAACAGTCATATCAAGTCCATCTTCGTCTTTATACACTCCATCAATACGTCTAAAATAATGAAGGGTTCCATCCTCATCCATATATTCTAAATAATTTACATTATCTATAGTTTGTTCTTTAATTATTTGGTGAAAGCTTAAATTTAAACCAAGACCATATCCAAAATCTTTATTTAAAATGACATCATTCGTATTATAAACCATATTTAAACTTACTGGAAATTTTCCTGTTTTGGTAGAAGCAATCTCAAAAATACTTGTTAGATTTCCATTATATGTATTTACATAACTTTTTCCTTGTGTAAAATTTTGTATTTTATAATTCATATAGGGTTCTACCCCATTTTGATTTTTATAAACAATAGTTAAAATTGGTTTAGGATTTCTCCCAGTAACGGTATTATTTTTAGAAAAAAACATAGGTAGCACCTTTGTAGTATACATTTCTTTATTTAATTTCAACATAATTCCATAGTTTGGTGTATCCGCATACCATTTTTTTACAAGTCCTGTAAGTTCACAACCAGATAAATGGGGAACTACATTATTGTTTTCATCAAAACTACTTCTTGCACTATCAAATGAACCTTCAATTCTCGAATTAAATTGATTATGCATAGTGTTCCAAGAAGCTGTTTCTTCGTCCCATGAATTGGTTATTTGATGTACATTGACTATAGAACTGTCATAAGAATAAGGTAATATTGGATAACCAACTAAATTAAGCTCTGCATAAACAATTTGACTTCCTGTTCCAATCATAGGTAAATCAAATTTTAGTAAAGCTCGATTTATTACAGTCTGGTTATTTATTTTTTCCACACCGACTTTTAGAAATGTTTGACTTCCTCGATTCATCGTTTCATCTCCTGGATAGATATAAGTATCATATACATTATTTTCATTACTATAATTCGTGATTGTTGGATCGATAATGATAGGATATTCTAACTTTCTCATTTGAATATTTTCTCTATCTATAATAAGTTGTAATAAATAATTTGTTTCTTTCTTTAAGAGTTTGTAAGAAATTCCATTTAGTATTTTTCCATCTTGAGAAATAATATAAGGTGTTTCTATTCTAAAAATGATCTTTCCATTGAAACTAGCATCTATACTTGCATCACGGTTTAACACTAGATCTAAATCTGTATCAAGTAAAAACTCAATACTATCAATGAGTGATTCCTTATTTTGAACAATAATATTCTCTTTGACTTTTGTTGGCATTACATTGTATTCAAAATCAATTCCATCTAAAATATTTTCATATTTTATATTTTGATATAATTTGGAATCCTCAAACTCAATTTTTGCCTCTACGTCGTTTGCTTTTTGTAGTGTATAAGAAAGGTAATGATGGTCAATTTCCATTCTCGTTAATACATCTTTGCTACGTTCTTTAAAATAAATTTTATAGGAATTACTTTTATTATGATAATATCCATCTTTTTTTTCTAATGTATTATCAATTTCTTTATACTCATTACCAAATTTATAATGAACATTATCGTCATACATTTGAGCAACAATAAACCCATCTTCTCTTAAAAAATGTTTTTCCCTTTCTCTTCTTAAATTTTTTAATTCCATTTCTTTCATATTTTTCCTCCATTTCATTAAAATAGGATTTAGAAAATAATTTCTATATTCAAATAGTAACTAAGCGACTCTTTTCCAAATAGAAACTGCTAAATAAGGCGGCATAGTGGAAACGTTATGCGTATGTGCATTTAATGTATGTACATGTTCGTTTAACGTATGTGTATGTCCTTGCCCACCACCAGTTTCCAATGTTGTTTCATAGTGATATCTTTTATAATTTCCAGCAGCAAAATTCATAGAAGCTACTGAATTAGCACCACTACCGCCTTCAACAAAAGTAGAACCTCTTGATCTATGATGATGACTAGGAATTTGTTCTACAGTTAAGGTTGTACTTCCTGTATTTCCAGTCGCTACACCTGTTGAATTATTAGATGGAACTTCGCTTATAACAGAAGAAGCGCCTCCAATAGAACCATTAGGATAAGCATTTCCAGCCCCTACCAAGAATCTATCCTGTATTCGTTCCCACCTTCCTCCAAATAAGACTTCTGGATTTGTTTGATTTTCTGAAAGATATATTGCACCTACTGGATAAATTAAATCGCAAATTTGTAAATTTAGTTCCTGATTTGAAGAAATACTGTTAACACTTAAATTTCCTTCACTATCAATTCCAAATTTATGATTCTTAGAAATGATCGAATCTACGGTTACATCGTTCACCTCAAAGTTTAATTTGTCTTCTTTTTTTGTAAATGCATCCTTAAAATAAATATCCTCCATAGAGAAATCTTTTGTATTTTCCTCATTCATATTTCCACGTCCTTTCTTGTTTATGAACTCAATTTTTAAAGTTTTATATTTGAATATATCATTTTCTAAATCTTTTCTAATAGTTGAACGATTGTGTGCTTCACAATTCCATAGGTTATCCCTGCTTGAGCCAACAGGGTTACCCCTTTGATTTTATCTAAGCTAGTTAGAAGTATCATTGTCCCTATTCCTTTTCATCGCATTATTAAGAGCATAATATTTATAACCAAGTTTTATCGCAAACGCACTTGTTAACATGCTTATCTAAACAGACAGAATAGGAATGTATTCAACTATTTTTATTTAATTGTCAAAGAACATTATTCCCAAAAAATAAGGAATACAGGAAGGGAATTTACTCCCTTCACTATATTCCTCACTAAAAAACATTTTTTGAAGTCTAAATTTAAAATTTTTTCAAATTTTTCAATTTTTCTCTTGCCAAGTCAATACTATACTTTATAGACCGAATGGAACAATTCTCTTCTAAAGCAATTTCTTTTAAAGTTTTTTCATAAAAAAAATATTTTGTTAAACGTCTCTTCTGTATATCTGGCAAAGTATTTATATTTTTTATCAAATTTTCGTATTCCATTTTTTGTATTACTTTATTTTCTAGGCTTGTCCCTTTATTAAAAGTCCTACAATATAAACTTTGTTCTGTTTGTTCTAAATGCTCAATATGACGGTCATATTCATTCATAAATGAAACATCTTGTAACTCAAATTCATTAAATGCTGAATATAATTGATTATCAATGACAACGCTTTGTTTAATGCCTCTTGCATCAACAAAGGAAATTGTATATTTATTTAAATCCTTATTAAAATTTATTATATATGGATTATCTTTACTCTTTCTTCTTTTTGGAATCTTTTCCATTTCTATCCTCCTATCCATTTAAAATAATTAAATGAATAGGAGGAGCTCTAATCCAAAATATAAAAAATGGAAAGATTAAAAAAGCACCAAGTTTATTCAATTTCTTTTGAATAGACTTGATGCTTTTTTCTAATGTAATAATGTAAAAAATACAACACACGACTAACAAAAAGACATATTTGTACATAAGCATACCACACCAGCAATGTTTATTATAAATTTCTTTAGAATGGTACTGCTTAAACATCTAAATGTTAAGATTATATTATCATTGCTTGTTGAATATTATATCATGTATACTTTAAGATGTGAACTGATGAAAGAAATATTGATTCGTTTAAAAAAAGGCTCAGGGATAAGATCAATAAGAGAGACACAAATCATGACTCCAGCCGCAAAGGCT
>CAJTSN010000074.1 GCA_910578745.1 uncultured Bacilli bacterium | reverse complement strand
GTCAAGCCGTATGGCTGTGATTGCTTTACCCCATCGCCTACAAGAACATGGAAGCCGCCTTCCCTATAAAGAGGTGCATGATCCATGACGGCTGAAAACCAGCGTCTGCGTATATCTTCCAGTGACCAGGAGGATGCCCTGAAAAAATGCAGCATGGAATCATAAGAACCTGGGCTGAGGGCAAGGTCACGGATAACAGAAGTAAGTCCAAGTTTATCGGAACGCAGCATAAAGCCGACCGTAATGGTAACAAACCAGCGGAAAGCAGCTTTTCGGGAGAAACAGGATTCAAAGTGGCATAAAACAATTTCAATAAAATTCATCATAATCGTATGGTCAACCACTGGAAAGTATGGTAAACTCACACATGAAATAACTCTTTCCGTGGTGTTTGTATCTTTCTTAAGTGTGGTAACTTAAAGATACCATAAATCCATATGGAAGAGTTATTTTTTTGATAGAACTTTTTACTCTCAAGAATATGTATAGAAACCGATTTAGAAAAAGTTTTATAAGTATAAAATTAGTTTGACATAAATAGATTTAAAATGATAATATTATATATATAAAACTAATTCAAATATTATCAAATATTATGAATTTATACGACAGGTAGATGAGATTTGATTATAAAGGAGGTGTATTATGAGAAGAAGTTTAAAAACTTTATGGATTATTGGAAGGTTGTTTGCTTGTGTGGAGATTTTGTTTTGGTTACGTGTAATTTTCGATAGAAAGTCTGGAGGAAAAAGAGATGAGTAGAAAATATAGAATGAGCTCTATTCAAAAAAGAATATATGCATTGAATATGATGCAAGGGGACAATACTGCATATAATGTACCGACATTGATTAGATTTGAAGGATTTATGGATTTGCATAGATTAAAAAAATCTTTTGCTCAATTAATAAAAAGACATGAAATTTTAAGAACATTTTTTTCAAGTGATGATGAAAAGTTTTATCAAAACGTAGTAGATGATTTGCAAATTGATATTCAATTGGTTCCGGTTATGGATATGGATCAAAATAGTATTATGAATTTAAGTTCTACATATATAATGCCCTTTAATCTAACAGAGTTACCGTTGATGCGAATATATGTTTTTCGAACAAAATATGAGGATTATATGCTATTGGATATTCATCATATAATCTGTGATGGAATTTCTTTGGGAATTCTATTTACTGAATTATCAGAAGCTTATTCAGGTCAGGAACTGAGCAATGGAAAATATCAATATAAAAATTATAGTTCGTGGCAAAATAAAAAAGATTTTTCTGAACATAGAAAATTTTGGGAGAAAGAATACCAGACATTAGTTGAACCAACAAAATTATTACCATATATGGAGATGGGGAATAGCGGAAAAGGCGATTTATGTAAAATACAGTTAAAAATTGATACAAGTAAACTTGAAAAGATATGCCACAATCTACGTACAACAGAATTTATGGTATTGTTTTCTGCTTTTTTAGGTTTTATTAGTATGCAAAATCAAGAAAATAAGGTTGTTGTTGGAACACCTTTTAATGGAAGAAATTTACCGGGAATGGATAATTTGATTGGAATGTTTGTTAATACATTGCCTATCATATGTGAAGTAGATGCAAAAATGACTTTTGAAGAGTTGGTAGAGCGGGTTGCTGAAAAATTTTGGCAAGTATATCGATACCAAGATTATCCGATGGAAGAGATATTTTCCAATGTAAATTTGAAAATGCCATGTAAAAATTTGTTCAATATTGTATTTACTTATCAGACAATTGATTTTGAAAAGATAAATTTTGAAGACTTATCGATGGAAATATTACCTATAAATACTTCCGATTCTAAGTTTGATTTATCTTTAATAATAGAAAAAAAAGATGGAAATTATTTTGCTACTTGTGAATTTAGAGATGAATTTTGTAATCGTGAAATCATAAAAAAATATGTTAATCGATATGCTATGTTTCTTAGAGGAATATGTGATGCCACAGATGTAAGTATAGGTAATATCTTATTATTACCTCCTGATGAAATTCAATTGCTAAATAGTTTTAGGCCTATCAAGAGTGAATTTGAAGATAGAACTATTGTTGACTTATTTGAGGAAATAGTGAAGACATATCCGACAAATAGAGCAATAGAATTTGAGGAACAGTCAATGACATATTCAGAATTAAATGCATATTCAAACTCAATCGCAAAAAAAATTCGGGAATATGGTATTTCTTCTAATGATGTGGTAGGAATTCTTGCTAAACGTTCGATTGAAATGATTATAGCGATTTATAGTGTTTTAAAAGCAGGAGGCACATATCTACCTATTTTGCCAGATTACCCATTGGAAAGGAAAAAATATTTATTAAAGGATGCAAATGCTAAGCTCTTGTTGATTTCTCATCAAGAATTTTTAGAAGAATATGGATTAGCAACTATTTGCATACATGATGAAATGTTTCAAGACGAGAAAAATCTGTCTTGTGTTAATAAGCCAGAAGATTCTATTTATATTATCTATACGTCTGGCACAACTGGAAATCCTAAAGGGGTGATAATTAATAATAAAAATTTATTAAATATGGTACAGTGGCAAGTTAAAGAAGGAAATATCAATGAGAATAGTAAACTTTTGCAAAATTTCACATATGTTTTCGATGGATCGGTGTGGGAAATTTTTTGTAGTGGTCTTAGCGGAGCATGTCTGCAGGTTGTTAATGAGGAAGTACAAAAGGATGCATGTAGACTCAGTGAGATAATTTATGAGAAAGAAATAACACATGCATTAATAGTTCCGTCTATGTTACGAGTTATAACAGAATTTATGAAAAGTACGGGAAAAATTCATCTGTTTAGTAAAATACAAAAATTATATTTAGGTGGTGAAAAGTTAGATGAGAAGTTAGTGAACGAATTTTGTAGTATTAGTGAAATGGGCCGTGACAAATTATGTAATTTATATGGACCAACAGAAATTACGGTATGTGCTACTTATGCAAATCTTGTAGAAGGTGAACAAATTACTATAGGGTATCCAATTGCTAACACCGAAGTGCATATCATAAAAAATGAGAAGTTATGTGGAATCGGAATGCCGGGAGAACTGTGTATAGGGGGCGCCGGTATATCTAAAGGGTACTTAAATAGAGATGAATTGACTAAAGAAAAATTTATTGATAATCCCTATGGAAAAGGGAAAATGTATTGTTCTGGAGATTTGGCTAGATGGTTGCCAGATGGACGCATAGAATATCTTGGGAGAATCGATGATCAAGTTAAAATCAGAGGCTTCAGAGTAGAATTAGGAGAAATTGAGAATTGTTTAAAATCTATTGATGGGATTAAAGATGCGGTGGTAACAGTTTATGAAAATGGAGAAGACAGAAGATTGAGTGCCTATATTATAGGTAATGAGATTAATAGGAGCAAAATTGTTCGAGAAATGAAAGAAAAAATTCCTGACTACATGATTCCAAGTTTTATTACTGTATTAGAGAAGTTTCCTGTTTTACCAAATGGAAAGCTGGATAAAAGTAAGTTGATTTTAGATGAATCTAATCTAATCATAAATGAAGAATATGTTTCACCCAATGGGGAAACAGAAGAAATGGTACATGCTGCCTTTTGTAAAATATTGGGATTAAACAAGATTAGTACTGTGGATAGTTTTTTTGCTCTAGGTGGACATTCTATTAAAGCTACACAATTAGCTAATCTTTTGTCTGTAAATACAGGTAAACAAGTATTTGCAAAAATTATTTTTCAAGAAAAAAATATAAAGAATATTGCAAAATTATTTGATAAGGAAAAGAGAGTTAATCTCGAAGAAATGAATATAAATACAAACAAAAAATTTGCGATGAATTCTGTACAACGACGTCTTTTTACTATACAGTCAAATGATAATAAAAGTGTATTATATAATATACCAATCGTACTTGTGATACTTGTGAGTTAAAAGTTTGTACCACTAAGAAGCCAGAAAATCCCAGTGTTTTTCTGACTCTTCCTGTAGCTCATGAATTATCTGTGTTATGTATGATTTAGGCTTTTGCTCCAAAAGGCGGAAAAAATGTTTCCGGAAATAGTGCATAAGGGCTGCTTCGGAAACCCTTCCTTTGGATGGTGTCCTTTGGTAACGGATCTGACTGGAACAAACCTTTCCAATAAAACGGATGGAAAGGGTCTGTAGTATCCCCATTGCGATGCAGGACAGTTCCATATGCACTTCAATGGCACGTACCGTTTTCAGTATTTTTTTACGTGATCTTTCATCCTCCACACGCTCTAAGGGTGTGGGTTCCCCTTTCTTTTGGTAGTAGCTTAGTTTCGGCATGTGCTTTGACCAAAAGTGATAACAGAATGCGCCTGTCTGCTGTTTCAGTTCACGAAATGTGCATTCGATCCGGAAACGGTAGCTGTAAAGCCGGATAATGGATAGCGGATCAAGTGCCAGACTGGTGCTTGCCAGAATGCTCTGGATGCCATCCATTTCTACCAGTACAAACCGCAGTTCCTGGTACAGCTTCTGCCCCCAAAGAAGATCTATGCTGTAATAGCG
>CAJTSN010000073.1 GCA_910578745.1 uncultured Bacilli bacterium | reverse complement strand
CCCCCCCCCCCCCCCCCCCCCCCCCCCCCCCCCCCCCCAATAATGGACAAAGAATAATAGGAGGCTAGAGTATGAATAAGGTTTTAGTTACTATATGTGTTCCACTTATTGAAAAGAAATTTGATGTTTATATTCCAATCAATAAGAAAATAGCCTATATTAAAATCTTATTAGAAAGTGTGATGCCAGATTTGTCAGAAGGCAATTTTAGAAGTGTTTTATCTATCTTATATAACAAGACAACTGGTATAGAATATAATGAAGACATTCTAGTGAAAGATTCTGATATTCGAAATGGGACACAGTTACTTTTATTATAGGAGGTGAAAAAATGTCAGGAAATTTATATGTCAATACGGAAACAGCAAATACTACAGGAAATATGCTTACAGAAAAAGCAGAAGTATTGAAATCAAAATTGGATGCTATATATTCTTGTAATGAAGAAATTAAGACATCTTTTTTAGGTAGTGATGCTACAAAATATACAAATGCTGTGGATGAAATGAAAGAAGCAATGTATAGCTTACAGTCAACAATTCATAAAACAGGAATTTATTTACAAGAAGTATCTGCAGCATATGCAGAGGCACGTTCTATTAACGAAAGTGCAATTCAAGGATAAAAGAAAGGAGAGCATTATGGGTTCAGAATCACAATTAACCTATCAACGAATTCTTGATATAGCAGATGAACTTACAACATTAAAAGGAGAAATGACAACTTTACTTGAGGATGAAGTAAGAAATCAATATGAAAGGATTGCTAATGATAGTAAAACCGTTTGGGAAGGGAATGCAGCAGTAGAAGCAAGAGGTCAGTTTAATAGTTTAATGGCAACATTTGAACAATTTGAAAAGGCAATTGAAGACCAATATACATGGTTAAGAGGTGCTGTAGCAAATTATCAAGCTGTTGATAAAGCTGCTCAAGCAGGTATTAATGGATAGAAAGAACTCTTATATAAGAGTTCTTTCACAAAAGAATACTATACATAGTATTCTTTTGTGAAAGAAGGGTATAAAAAATGATTACCATTGACGCAATAAAAATGAGAAAAGTTGTAGATACTTTTATAAATTGTAAAGAGGAATTAGATATAAAAATTCTAAATATAGAAGAAATTATAGATAATATAACGGTAGCTTGGAATGGGGCAGATGAGACAAAATTAGTAGCAGTTTTACAAGAAAAATATGTTATGGGATTAAAGGATTTAAGCAATTGCCTAGAAGAGTATACCAAATATATAGATGCTACAGTTGATGCTTTTGATCTTTTAGATGATACATTTGCATCCAAAAAAATAGAGGTTTAGGTGATGTTATGCATGAATCTATTTCTAAAGTCGAATATAAACTGGTAGAAGAATATAATAACAACCTTCATCAGATAGCCTTGGAAATAAATCAAATATTTGAAACTATTAAAATGGTAGCCACAGTAGTAGATGATGAATCGAATTTTAGTGGAGAAGCAAAAGAATATTATATAAAAAAATTAAAAGATTTGATGTTTAATTTTGAAGAAATATATAACGAGATAGAAAATTGTGTTATTTATATTGCGGCATGTTCTGATGGATATCAAGCTTTAGATAGAAAAGTTGCAAAAGAAATATTAGAAAATCTAAATTTACCAGAACTTTCTTTAGAACAATCGACAATTTTTAAAACCAATTAAGAAAATAGAAAATATGGAGAATATATATGGCCTATTTATATGAAAATTTTAATGTAGTAAGAGCAAAAAGAGAGTTAAACAATAGCATTTCTAAATTAAAAATAGGGGTAGAGGAAGAACTATTGAGTGAAATTATGAATAATACGGTTTGGTCTTCTAATAGTAGAGATACTCTCTACACAGCTTTAAATACTATGGTGAATGTTAGATATCCTCATTTGAAGAAAAAGTTAGAAAGTGCATTGAAAATTTTAAATGATGTCGAAGAATATAAGAAGCATGTCGATGAAATAAAGAAAAGACAAGAAAAAGTGAAAACGCTAAAACCGGGAGAATGGGTTACAGAAGAAGATGAAGAAGGCAATGATCGACAAGTATATCATGGAAATGATGATGCAGAAATTGAACGTTTAAAGATGGAGATAAAGGAACATGAAGAAATGCTAGACCATTATAAACACTTGATTAATAGTGCTCTTCAGTCTTTTTAAAAAGAGGTGAAATGATGACAAGCTATACAATTCAAAAAATAAATACGGCACTGTTAGAAGAATATGTGTCAAACTTGAAAGATAGTTTTACTTCTTTTAAAATGAATCAAAATGATTATAAAAATTCGTACTTGATGCAAAAAACAGAATCATCTCTTGTATCTATAGTTGATAAACTAGATAAAATGTATACACAAATAGAAACAGGCTATGAAAATATATTGAAGTGGTGGGAAGATTATAATGAAAATGTTGTAGGATTAGATCAGTTTATTGCCAGAAAAGGAAATCGAATCAAAGAGGCTGGTTTATCTTCTTTTGCAAGTGCTCATTTTTCCGATTTAACGACTTATAAATTGAATCTATCAAATACTATTGCCTATAACTATAAAAATAATGTTGATTATACACATAAAATAGATGCAGAAACAACTTTAACTGGTACTGCATCTATTCATAAAAACCCATTTACAGAACAAATTGATAGTCAGAAAATGACAGGTATTGGTACAATGAGGAATTCTGGACTTACGAATCCTTTTATTGATGCGTTATCTGGAATAAATAAAACAAATTCTAATTTGTCAGATTCAACCTCTACTTTATCCTCTAAACAAGATGGATTCTTTCATTATGTGGTTCGGGATTTGACAAACTATAAAAATGTTTTATCTGAAGAAGAATGGAAAAGATTATTAGAAACAGAAGAGAAAATAGGAACATCTGTCGCTAATTTAAAAAATCAAAAGCTTAATTTGAGAAAAGAATTAGGAAAGCTGCAATTTCAATATGGAATTGTCAGTATAGCTACTACAAATGTTTATCAAGGAAAAGCAAGATTACCAGAAGAATGGTTAAGCTATTTAGATAAAGACACAGCAAATCGAATTCGTATAAAACAAGGATCCATACCAGATTATACGATTTTATTTAATCAAACACTTATGAATCAAACGGGTTGTAAGAATTATGAAGATTATCTAGGAAAGGTAGAAGAATTAAAAACAAGTATTAATGAACTAGATGGTTTCGTTAGTCAATTAGAACAGTATTATGAAGTATTACCATATGTTTTCATTAGTGAATCAAAAGATTATAATTCATTTTCCAAAGAAAATAAATACAATTATAATCTAGATTATAATTCTTTTGAATATTTGGAAGAAACGGTTTCGGAACTTGAAAAATGGTTAGACAAAACCGATTTTAAGTATGCTAATGGTCTTAAGGAAATAGGAATAAATTCACTCGAAGATTATGAGGATTTTTCATTAACCTATTTTCTAAGTGAAGAAAATAGAAAAATGTATTTTTATTTAAAAGAAAAAAATCCTACTTTAGCAAGTGAATATATTGCATCTTTAGAAGATTCTATTAACCAAGCAAGGGGAGCCGCAGAGGCCTATCAATTCTTAAATACTTTAGATGAAAATAAAGTTACCAATTTTTTAAAAACATTTGGGCAAGGAACAGGGGATGGAATTCAAACGTTTTTTGATGGATTGGAAAACTTATTTAAAGCAGATGGTGTTTTATCTGTAGAGGATTACAAACGAGCAATTATTTTACAATGTTTATCAAAAGATGAAAACTATAAAAAATATTTGCCTGCTACTTATCAATTTTCCACATCTTTTGGAAATATGGTACCATCCATTGCCGCAAGTGCGATTGTCACCTTTGTTGCTACTCCCGCAGGTGGGGCAGCCGTTATGAGTGGTACAACCGCAGGAAACTCGGCTATGGCTGTACAAACAATGAGCAAACTTGTTGGAACAGGGTTAATGGGTTTATCAGCAGCTGGAAATGCGACTGAAGGAGCAATGCAACAAGGATATGGAAAATTTGAATCTTATATTTATGGAGCATTTAATGGTATGAGTGAGGCCACTTTACAATATTTTTTAGGAAGTATTCCGGGAGTGAGCCGTTTAGAGGGACTTACGTTAGGTCGTTTATTTAGTGAAGGAATAGAAGAAGGATCGCAGGAGTATGTAGATGCTATCTTAAGAAAATGCATTTTAGGAGAAGAAATTAATTTAGAAGAAGTGATTCGCAATTCAGGAACATCCTTTTTGATGGGGGTTTCCATGTCTGCTTTTTTAAATGGAGGACAAACGGTCATTAATTATGGTGGGAAAAAAATTGTTCTAACTGTTGATAAAATCAATGAGATGTATAAGAGTAGTGATGTCAATACGATGCTATCGATTATACAAGAAACGAATGCTGTGAATACGATGTCATCTAATATACAAGAAAATAATGCCCCTTTAAAAAATTTAGAAATATTACAAGATCAAATTGGAGAGGAATTCATAGTTAAAGAAAATCCTGCTGATTTAGTGGAAACCGGAAGATTGATTCCTATTAAAAATTTATTATCTATTATTCAAAATGAAGAGATTTATAATAAATTTAATACGGACTTTTATCAAAATAAAGAACTCTTTGGTGGGATAGATAAGAAGAACTATTTCCTAGGAATAGAACAATTATTTCAAACCTTATCAAAGAATCAATATGATGTTTCATTCACAGTCGATGAGATGAATCGTGTGAATACGCTTCTTGAGCAATTTTACACTTTAAAAAAAAGACCATTTACATTTAATACTATGCAAGATTTTGTCAATACAGATATAAATCAGGTA
>CAJTSN010000072.1:1619-4936 GCA_910578745.1 uncultured Bacilli bacterium | reverse complement strand
CTTCATCACTTTCTTATACATTCACTTGATAAAATCAATATACAAGCCCTTTTTATAATAATATTTTTGGTAAAATATAGAATACAACAAATAATGTTATTGCAATAGAAGTTGTAAATACATAAGCTAATTTATTTTTATCAAAAGTAGTTATCTCAACTAATCCATGGTATAAATGTATAAAATATAAAAATCCTGCGATTAATAATACGTAAGTAGCAAGTTCAATGGAAATAAATGTAAGTATTATACACCCAAATGTAGTCACAGCAGTAAAGACAGAACAAGTTCCCACTAAAGCAATAGAACGTTTAAAACTCATGTCATCTTTAAATAATGAACCCGCAAAAGTATAAATCATTAAAGCCATCATTAAAAAGCTTACTATCATAAAAATAGTTCCCGAAAAAACAACTCTCAAAAATGAAATTTCTACTCCCATTCCAAGTACTAAACCATACATACCCATTCCTGATGTAAAAGTTCCAAGTGCCTCTTTTGCAAAGCAATAAATGAAAACTCCTGAAATCAAACTATTTACTAAAATGGCTATGATTCCCAAAATAAAGTTGTCTTCTATCGCAAATTTTTTAATTACATCTACTGGCTTTGTAAAAATATTCTTCAAAATTTCTAAATAAGAACTAAAATAAGCCTGTATGTCAAAATTTTCAGTCGAATTTTTTTCTACTTTTCCTTTATTCTCTTCTATCTTTTGTTCACAATCACAAGGTTTTCCCTCCTCTAACTTTTTTCCACATTTTGTACAAAATTTTGCCATTTTTCCACTCTCCTTTTTAATATCTAGAAAAATAAGTTACTAAGTTTTCAACATCAACCAAATAATAGTCATTTTCATTGATACCTAGTATAAAAGTTATATAACTACTTGAGGAATCACTGTGTGTTTGCTCCTCATCACTAAAATAAGACCTGTATTTTACTGTATAATCATATTTTAACTTGAACCGTATTTTTAAGTGCCCTTCCTCCAAAGCTAAATCATAAATAGAGCTATCTTTAAAATCAATCTTCATAAGTTGATTTGTTTCAGAATGAATAGAAGATACAAAATCTTGATAATTTCTTTCTAGACTTTCAAGATTTAAGCCCTCTCTTTCAAAACTTCCTTTTATATCTCCAAAAGATTTTTTTTCAATCGCCGCACTATATAAAGTTGTTGCTATTTCTTTCGCCTTATTATTCAATACAGTTTGTGTCTCATCATTCAAATTATCTTTTGTCAAATTTAAAGTTATGCTACCATTACGGCTCGTTGGTGTAACATTTTGTTCTATTCGAATTCCGTTAGGTAAAGAAGCTGTCACTTTCGTTTGGACTGCAAATACTTGAGGAAGTACATATACATCATAATTAGATGTTCTTTTTGAACCATCTGCATTTTTTTCTAAATATCGTTCAGATACTTCGACACCAGCATAAGTTACTTTAGATCCAACTGGTACTTTTAACGTAAAATCCTTGATAACATTTGTATCCTCCGAATAATTAATCTTCCAATTATCAAAAAGAAATAAATTTTTTTTACTTTGCTTTATTAAATAAACTTGCCCTGTTGACTCAGTAGAACTTCCTTTTGTCATATACTTAAAAGAAACAGTTGCGCTTAACTTTCCACTCCCATAAGTTACATCTGTAATTTTATAATTTTCAATCGTTTTTCCTTTTTTTGCTCCCTTTGTTAATTCTTGAAATATCTTTTTTGTAACAAATGTCGTATCCGCATCCTCAATTTCTAAATATTGGTATAAAACATTCGCATCTTCCTCCTTAACAGCTTTGATATAGCGATTTGCAACCGTTTTTGGAGAGTACAGATAATTTCCAAGTTGATAGCCTCCAAATAAGAAAGCGGTTAAAATCAAGGCAAATAAGATTAAGAATTTATTTTTTTTCGATATTGTAAATCTTTCTTTTTCTCTTCTTTGCTCTTTTACAGTCTGTTTTTTTTCAACTTTTAAAGAGTGACTCTCTTCTTTTTTTATAGCTGTTCCGCATTCTCCACAAAAGGCATCCTCCTTCTTACATTTTGCTCCACATTCCTCACAATACATCGTCCCACTCCTCTCTTATATAAGAGTATAATTTTTGTCATTTTTTGTCAAGAATAAATAATTTTTATGTGGAAATTTCTAGTTTGTTAAAATAAATGTTCCACCTTCATACTTATATGTTAAAGAAATCATTTTTGAAGATTCCTTCATTTTCTCTTCATTTAAATGATCTTTATACGCGTAATCGACAAGTAAAGACACCCTGACATTTCCATCATTATCTATATAAGCCCCTCTTACTTCGCAATCGCTATATTTTAAGTCCGCGATACCTTTAGATTGTATACTTCTCTTTATTTGTTTATAAAAACTTTCTATATCTTCTTTAAAATTGGAAGAAATTGTATCATAATCTTTACGAGATAAAGCGGCTTTCGAAAGAACATTCAAAGATGCAATACTATTATCCTCAATATTTCTTTTTTCATCCTCTGTAAGTTCTACATCTATAACCCTATAGGTTTGCCCATCTTCAATAGCCACATCCTTTTCCACTTTTAAGCCATTTGCATAAGTTACTGTAATGGAATAAGTTCCTTTTATCATATCCTTTATATAATAAGTATCATACTCACTTGTTGTGTCTTTCTGTAAATAGGAAGAAATTTCTTTTCCATCAATTGTCACTACATTATTTTTAGGTACCACAAATTCTATATTAGAAGCCACTTTTCCACTAACCACTTTATAAGTATCCAAGAGATTAAAAATTTTGCGTTTTTTTAATTCCACATATGATATTTTATTCTTTCCATTTAGCATATATGAAAACATAACATATGTTTTATCCCCTTCTTCATAAATTCGCCCAATTTTAACATCCTCAATATTCTTTTGTAATTGATCCTTTTCTTTTAAAAGACTCTCACTGACAAATAAAGATTCTCTATCTTCCATATAAGAATAAATCTTTTCAACATCATGATCTATAAGGGCATTAAAGTAAGTAGTCGCTATATATTTAGGGGAATGTAAATAAGAAAAGATTACAATTCCACTAAATAGAGCTAAACTAAAAAAAAGAAAAACGATCCCAAACACAATCCACTTTTTTTGACATTTCTTACGATATTCCGCCTGATGAAGCATTTCTCCACATTCTCCACAATAAGAATCATTACGAGTAAATCTTTGCCCACAATTTTTACATTTCATTCCTAACACCTCAGTTAGAGTATACTTTTAAAAATTGAAAGTATTGTGAAATTTTTATGTATTTCTTATGATTTTTTAAAAGAAGAA
>CAJTSN010000072.1:0-1609 GCA_910578745.1 uncultured Bacilli bacterium | reverse complement strand
GGATTTCTCAATCATTTTTATTGCCACTATTTTTTTCCTTTTATCTTCCTTTTCTATATTTTATTTTATCATTCCCTTAACCATAGAAAGACTTCATAGTCAAATATCTTTTACAAAAAAGTGAAAATATGCTATAATACGTGTGAAATGAGAGATGAGTGTATGTTTAAAAAACTAGATATTTTAGATGAAAAAGATAAGCGTTTACGAAAAAAAAGTGAAATCGTATCTTTTCCACTTTCGAACACGGATAAAAAACTTATTGAACAAATTATTACTCACTTAACCTATAGTCAAATCGAAAAATATGAAAAAATGTATGATTTAAGACCAGGAACAGGGTTGGCTTTCCCACAATTAGGACTTTTAAAGAGAATTATTGTCATCGTTGATGAATACGAAAGTGGGAAATTTAATAATTATGTAGTGATTAATCCTGAAATTATAAGTACCTCTAAAGAAATGATTGCAGCAGATGCTGGAGAAGGATGTTTAAGTGTTAATAGAGATGTAGAAGGACATGTTCCAAGATTTGCACGAGTAACTGTAACTGGTTTCGACATGGAGGGAAACCCTATTCGTATTCGGGCCCGTGAAGAACTATCTATTGCCTTTCAACACGAAATTGATCACTTAAATGGTATTCTATTTTATGATCGAATCAATAAAAAGAAGCCATTTTTTAATGAGTATGAAATTCGTTTACTATAAGTAATAAAAAGGATTTTTACCTATTGATAAAATAGTTCAATCAAGAAGTCATTTATAAAATTATCCTTAGAATCGTATGAGAAATATAGCCTTTTTATAGAAATCGTTGAAAGGATTCTATAACATACGAATTCATTTTTTTATATCAAAATTTTTCTTATATTTTTTTGTATTACATCTTTGCTTTAAATATAAAAAGGATTTCACAAAACTTATAAAAAAGCAACAAATAGAATTTTCATTTTCTAAATGTTGCTTTTTTTCATACATAGTTATCATTCATAGGCTATGACCCCACTCAAATAAAATTCACCAGCTCGTGTTTGAATAGCACATGTTCCATCCCCAGTTCCATTACTACTAACATAAACTCTTAGAACTAGCTTATTCTCCTTTACAGAACAATCCACTATTGTATCATTATAATTATTCAT
The DNA here is from genome assembly GCA_910578745.1 of uncultured Bacilli bacterium. GTDB lineage: Bacteria > Bacillota_I > Bacilli_A > RF39 > UBA660 > CATOJL01. Next base: position 464 of record CAJTSN010000072.1, on the reverse strand, counting down.
CGAATTTGAACTCGATACATAAAAATCATTTGGTATATTCACCATATACCAGTAGTTACCATCTGCTCTATTCATTGCAAAATCGGCATCCCATCGATTTTGACTCGTTGACGTATAATTTCCATATAGATTCACATGACAGGATTCAAGTTTAGAAGCTGTAAATGGTAAGTCGATTGTAAAACTAGTGGTTCCTCCCTTTTTTACAAGCCTAGTCCAAGTACCAGTTGTAAATGTTTGCTCAGAAGAAACTGTGGCTTTTTTCCTACTGAATTCATAGGTCTTTCCCTTCATTCCCGTTCCTGTAATTTTTTGTCCATTTACATAGGCGGTCTTTCCATCTGAAATATCTGCTGCTGTTGCCGTTGCATCACTTGTATTTAAACAAGTAGGACATGTTGGACATTCGGGACAACTTGTTTCTCCTGTACCTGTAATTCCTAGTACAGTTTGTCCTTTTAATA
>CAJTSN010000071.1 GCA_910578745.1 uncultured Bacilli bacterium | reverse complement strand
CTAGTATACCATTACTCAAGATTTTCGTGTCTATATATCTATCCTAACACCAAATTTATTAATTTCTAATGTTATACTTTTTTCAAATTCATTAGATTTTTCTTCATCTAATAAGCATTGCATTGATTTCATTATCATATACAGATTAGTAGATTTATCTTTATTTAAATAAGTTTTATCAATATATTTAAACGAAATCAAGAATTTACTATGAAAAGAGAACAATCTATCATTATGAGCACATATATTTCTGATCATAGTCATATTTTGAATAACTTGTTTTAATACCTTATCAGATAATTTAAACTCTTTACTGATAGCTTGTCTATCAGTTTGTGTTAACATCGTATATAATCTGCTAAGTTCCCCAAGTGTAAGTATTTTAGTTAATACAAATGGTGGTACAAATCCGTAAAAATTTAAATAATGCGTTACTGCTTCATGCTTATTATTTTGTTTATTTATTTCATCATTTATTTTTGATATAGAATCATTAATTATAACTTCACTAATCGTTTGATCATAATTTGAAGATACTAAATAATCTTTTATGCCATATTTAGAAGATATAAGTTCAGCTAATAATGATTTTATTATTGTTTCAATTTCTAATATATATTTTAGAAATATTGCTCTTATGTTTTTATCAAAATCATATAAAGAATATAATTCATCAAATGTAACATTATTTTTATAATTACCATTAGAATCTTTAAAAACATCTTTGTATGTATTAACTATTGAATAATAAGAATACTTCCTCAAAAGATTTAATGCTTTAACTTTATCATTTATCAATACCCCTTTATCCGATAAATATTCTAATAATTGTTCACTTGTTTTATATTCTTTCATGAAAGACCTCCTAAAAAAAACGACTCAGGGCTTCGAAAGATTCCTGAGTACCAATCAATAAATTTATACCAAAAATAATTGCTGGTGTCAATTATTTTTGATTAAATTTGTTTCAAAATCTTTATTATCAAAATATTCTCTCATTTCGCTTGTAGTGGCTTTTTTTGCCATTTCATCACCAATTTGTAGTAACTCCCTAAAAAAGTGTTTAATTGCCCCTTGATGTTAGTATAGATCTTTAAATCAAAGATCTTTTCTTCCAATAATTCTTTTCATCTGAATAATCATAAGCAATATTAAATGTATTCTGACTATTACAAAACGAACAATTTGCTTTTCCTATTTAATCCTCCAAACTTCGCAAGTTCTTAAACAAAAAAGCCTTTATTATTGCGTTCTCCCTATATGTCTTACATCGGAGTTATCATGGGAGAGTTTTTAGTGTCTAAAGCTGGGGTTGGCTATTTAATTATGTATGGCTCTCAAATATTTAATTTAAATCTTGTGGTATCTGGCATCATGATTTTAGCTGTTCTTTCATGGATTATGTATTCACTCGTATACTATATAGAAAAAAGACTAAATCGCTAGCCTTTTGATACTAGCAAAGTATAATTTGAAATTCACAATTCGTGAGTTAAAAATTATACTTTTTTTATTACAATGTAGGCACGATTGGCTAACCACAATCTTTTAAATAGAAAATTTCTATATCAGAAGATTTTCCATCTTTACATAATATAAGTGATAAAAATGCGAATTCAAAGGCTTTCTATATAAAGAGCCAAACTGTATGAAAAAAGTTAAAATAGATACCGATACTTTCAAAAAAGTACTCTAATTAAAATAAAAAATATTTTAGAAATAATAACATCATAGCTCTAATGAAGATAAAACCTTTAAACGAATTAGAAAAAAAGAGAATTGGCTAAAGAAAACTGAGAAGCATTTATGAAAAACATACCATCTACTCCATGATTTATTTCTATTCGAACATGTTATTTTTAACTTTTCTACATTTATTCATTTAACTATGTGAAATTTTTGTGAACTTAGCACTCTTATATTGACAGTGCTAAAATAGAGCGTATAATGATAGTTGTAAGAGGAAAAAGCTTACAGAAAAACAGATAAAAAGAAAGGATACTGATTATTATGTTAATGATACCAAGAAGAAAAAATGAATTTGATTTATTAGAAGATATGTTTAAAATTGATCCATTCTTCTCTGAAGAAGGAAACAAAATTATGAAAACGGATATTAAAGAGCAAGAAGAAAAATTTATCATTACTATTGATTTACCAGGATATGAAAAAGAAGACATTAAAATTCATATGGAAGAAGGTTACTTAAACATTCATGCCAAAACAAATACAGAAAAAGAAGAAAAGGAAAATGGAAAATTCTTAAGAAGAGAAAGATACTTTGGAGAATGTTCTAGAAGTTTCTACGTTGGAGAGAACATTACAGAAGAGGATATTAAAGCAACTTTCAAAAATGGAACTTTGAACCTAGAAATTCCTAAAAAAGAAGAAATAAAGCAAGTTCCTGAAAAAAGATATATTGAGATTAGTGATTAATGTAAAAATAGCAAGGTCAAAATATTCCTTGCTATTTTTTGTGTTTCCTTCTTTTCTTTCTTCTATGCTTTCTTAAAAAAATCAAGATTAAGAAAAAGACAAAAACGACAATACTTAAAAGAAAAAAAGAATGCGCTTTCAAGTATTTCATCCAATGAAACTGAAGTGGAGATTCCAAAACAATATCTAGCTTCATGATCAATTCGTTCTTATACTTTATCTCTAAAATTCCTAATTTCGTTCCCACTTTTGTTTTATAAGAAACGGTATCTAAACCTTCATAGTTATATACTAAGTCCTTTTTATCATAAGAACTAGGTACATATTTTAAAATATCTTCCTTTGCATAGAAGTCTATTTTATCTTCTTTTGCAAACTTTGTATCAAGGGTTAAAAGTGTATTTCCTTTTTCTATTATTTTCTCTGTCTTATAATTTGTCATAAAATAATCATAAATTGTTTTAGCATCATAAAAATTATAAGGAGCTTTTTTATCATAAGGAGCTCTTGCTGTAATTAGCATATAGTTCGTTCCATTTTTAAAGGCAATACTGGCAAGACAAAGACCAGCCTGATCGGTTGTTCCCGTTTTTCCACCCAAAATATAATCCATATCTAAACTATATCTTGTTATATTCTTAGAAATAGAACTTCTTACAGTAAAAGAACCATCACTCATTGTATAGGTACTGCTCTTTAATATTTTATTTAATTCTGGATTTTTAAGCGCATATTTAAATAAAACAGCGACCTCTTTTAAAGTAGAATAATGTTCATTTGCATCTAATCCTGTCTCATTTACAAAATGTGTATTTTCAAGACCTAATTCTTTCGCCTTTTCGTTCATCTTCTTTACAAAATTTTCTCTACTTCCTGCTACATTTCTAGCAAGAGCCAAAGCCGCATCTGCACCTGATGGCAACAAAAGTCCATACAGTAAATCACGATAAGTTGGTTTTTGTCCAACTTTAAAACCGGCAACCGCAGCATTTGCTTCTACTAAACCCTCAAAATCCTTGACAGTAAGTTTTACTTTTTCATCTAAGGAAGAAATATGTTCAATGGCCACAACAGCTGTCATTAATTTTGTTAAAGAAGCAATGGCTATTTTTTCATCTGCCTCTTTTTCATAAAGAACTTTATCTTCATCTAAATTATATAGTAAAACATTTTTAGAATACGTTTCTAAATGGATTGCATAAACAGGAAATAGATAACAAAAAAAGGAAAAGAGGAATAGAATTACATACCTTTTTTTCAATGAAATCACCTATTTTCTCCTCTCTTCTCAAAATCTAAGAACTTATGATTCGTCCAAATAACATTTGTATACTCTCTATTATATAAATTTTCTGGTTTCTTTCTTTTCTTTTTCTTGTCCATTTCTTTCCCTTTCTTATTTAAGATATCTCACCTTTTATATCATTATGTCCTCTTTTTAATATAAATCCTTCAATTGATTGTTTAAAAATTCAACTAAAGAAAGTTCCTCTCCTTTAACAACAATTGTATCTATGACCTCTCCATTTACAAGAACGCTACCACAAAACAAATCATAAGTGATAGAACAAGTATCCTCTATTTCTAATTTTCCCCTTTGTAATTGTACATCTAAAGTAGGAAAAATCATAGCGAGTTCACTTCCAATATTTGCTTTCTTCACTCTAAAAAAGTGTCCACAATACAAACATAGATGTGTACTATGTGGCGTATAGGCAAATTTTCCGTTATCAGAATGATAATGCTCACAATGACTACAACGAACTTGTTGTAAAACTACATGGTTTATTTTTGCTAATAATAAACCTACAAAATCTTTATAGTCTAATACACAATTTTGATATAGCAATACTCCATCAAATTCTTCATCATTGATATACACCGTTGGCACAGTATTTTCTAAAATATTAGCAAACACCAACTTTATACTCTTCACCTGATTTTCCTCAATGGATAAACTTTTTTTCCTATTTTCCTTTCTTTCATTTAAACAAGAATCCAGCTTGTTCCCTTGTTTATCAGATGCAAGTGCCTTATGTGTCAAGCACCAATATTTTGGTATTCCATTTCGCATTTTACCAACATATTCAATGTGACAATCCATATCGAACCTCCTAAAACAAGAAATATTATTTAGATGTAACCTATAAGATATTTACTATGTGACATTATACACTCACCTCTTTAAATTACTAACTTTAATACTTAAGTTATATCATATTTTTATAGTTTACATATCAAAATTAAAATTGAATTATAGCTCAATTAGATAACTGTCTACTATTTCTCCTTCAAATTCAAAACTTCTTTCTAATTTACCACCATTTTTTACAATTGTTTTTATTGAGGAGATATTATCTCTTTCTACTGATAAGTGGATTTGTTTTAATCCACATCCCTTAGCATATTCTAATAACATTCTTAACATCTCAGTTGCATACCCTTTTCTTCTTTCACTCGGTCTAACACTATATCCACTATTACCAAAATTTTTTAAAAAATCATTTAAATCATGACGTAAATCAATTATTCCAATAATTTTATTATCTTCTTCTCTAATAGCAAAAAAAGTATCGGTTAAAACCCAATTCGAATCTACTGTATCAATTTTTGAATTATTCGTTATTCTTTCTAACCATTCTTCATAGGAATCAATTTTATCAAATAATTCACTACCATTTATAATTAATTCATTATTATTAAAATGTTCTTGTCTATATTCTAATGCCCCATCCTTTAGTTCAATTGTAGGCTTTACTAATTTAATTTTCATCTTTTCTTCAACTCCTTTTCAAGCCACTATTTTTTCATGGCTTCAACAACTAGATTATACCATTTTTCCCAGTACTTTTATAGCTTATTCATAAACTTCTTTCATAATCCCGTTTTTCTTTGTCGTTCTATGACTTCTTACTTGCTTTTAAATAACTTGAAACTTCAGCATAGCCAAATGATTCCGCTTCTCTTGTTACTCCCTTTGCAATATCATGCACATTTCCTGGTGTTGTTATAGATGCCAATACAAATCCATTCT
>CAJTSN010000070.1 GCA_910578745.1 uncultured Bacilli bacterium | reverse complement strand
TAAACGAATTCCTTTTTCTTCCCTTAATTCTTTACCTATATTTCCTACATAGCCTCGTATAATGTAGTCATGATGTTTTTTAACAACATTTCTTATTCAGAATTTTGTTAAGAGATATCTATAAACTCATTATTTTGTAGATTATAAAATCTATATTATAATGTTTGTAGAGATAGAGTGGTTTTAGCCATAACCTTGAACATTTGGTTCTTCATAAAGACTAAAGCCTCTTCTTTACAAATTGGATATGAATAAGTTGTATAAGGACTAGAGTGTTATCTTTTGCCTTTCATTTGCGAGGTTATATCTTTGTAAAGGTACTGAGGGCATTCGCCTCTATCTTAAATATTTCAAGAATTGGAGTTGTTATTATGAATTATTTTTTAGGAATCGATATTGCCAAAACCAATCATGTTGCCTCTCTTATGAACAATACTGGCGATGTTGTTATAAGAGCAATTAAGTTTACGAATAGTAATGAAGGATTTCAAAAACTTCTTAGTACTATTCAAGATAAACTTGGAAAATTAAGTAATATTGAAGTGGCTATGGAAGCAACAGGTCACTACTGGCTTGCCTTATATTCAGCCTTGACAGATAATGGATTCAATGTTTCTGTTTATAATCCTTATCAAGTTAAATCTTATCGTGGTGCTTATAATAATAGAAAACAAAAGAATGATGTTATTGATTCTATTATTATTGCTGATTACTTAAGAGTTTTTGGTTCTAAAGAATCTAGACTACCTGAGAAAAACTTATTATCCCTAAAGCAACTAACTCGTTTTAGAAGTAACATTGTGGATAATGTTTCTTCTCTTAAAACACAAGTAATTGGAATTTTGGATAAAGTATTTCCCGAATATAAGAAACTCTTTTGTGATACATTTGGAGTAACTTCTAAGCAATTATTACTCAATTGTCCAACTCCTGATGACATCATTAAGATTTCTACTACAAAACTAGCTAATTTGTTATCTAAAAGCAGTAGGGGTAAATTCAATAAAGATAGCGCTCTTCATATTAAAAATATAGCTAAGTCTTCTTTTGGTATTAAATTCACTACAGATGCTTGCTCCTTTGAAATTAAACAACTTATCAACCAAATTATTTTCCTAGAGAAACAAATTGATGAAGTAAGTGTTGAAATCAAAGCGCTTTATAATAAACTAGATAGTCATCTTTTATCAGTTCCAGGTGTTGGTGTTAATCTTGCTCCTATTATTTTAGCTGAAATTGGAGATATTAATAATTTTGACAAACCTAGTAAACTGATTGCTTTTGCTGGTACTGATCCATCTGAAAATCAATCGGGTAATAAACTATCTACTAATGAGAAAACTTCTAAAAGAGGTTCTCCTTATCTTCGCCATGCTATTTATACAGCAAGCTTAGTTGCTATCTCAAATGAAACTGAACTGAGAACTTATTACGATAAAAAGATATCGGAAGGTAAGCACCATTTTGTTGCCTTAGCAGGCATCAGTCGTAAACTATTAACGATTATCTACTATATTCTGAAAGAAAATAGAGACTATATCCGATACGACAATATCAAAGATAACAAGAACTAAATTTTTCTAAAAAAATTGATGCTTTCGTTGTTTTTGTCATGCAATAATTTTGTACATTTGGATTTTCAAACTTTTTCATAAAATTTTCTAAAAAGCACTTGATTTATATATAGTTGTCTCGTATAAAATCATCATAATAAATGCAATTAACAATATAATAGACCAATTTGAAATCTTATTTATATTAAGATCACTAAATATCAAAGATATGCAAGTTACTAGTATTTCTCCAATTCTTTCAAATAGTAATAATACTTTATTTTCGTTTTTAACATATTTATTATAGTCTTTAGGTTGATTTTTACTCCATATAATATTAGGTATCATTAGCATTAACAAAAATATGAAACCTATATATGAAAATCCAAAGTGAATATCCATTATTTCATCTCACTTTCAAATTGTAATTTGTGTGTTACTTTATATCAAAATTTTCTGTCTTTAAATCACAATAATATCTTCCACTTTCAGCAGTAAATTTTAGTACACAATAATCTGAATCAGCAACACCTTTTTTGTAAAACATTGTATCTCCTTTTTTCCATATCATATTTTTTGTTTCTTGGTCTGTTAATACTTCCATTTTTCCTTTAAGCATTACACCAACATATTTTATAAGCCCTTTATGATAAAAATAAATACTTGCATTAGGATTATTTTTATATTGTTGTACTCTCATTGATGATGTATTTGTTGAAAAATAAAATTCTTTAAGTCCATTTCTTTTTCTGGGTTTTAACATTGCTTTAACATTAGGATAATTATTATCATCAATAGAACATATAAAACTTACTTTTTGTTTATCTATAAACTTTTCTATTTTACTTAATTCCATATATTATCTCACTTTCATATTGTAATTTGAATTACATTTCAATAATTGTTTCTTTATGTTTTGAATATGGTAAAACTATATTGATAATATCGTTTGTTTTTATTTTCATATACCCTGTTGTTGTTCCATCACTACAACCATAATATTCTTCATTTAAAACATCTTTATCAATTACTATTTGTATTTTATTATCTTTATCTATTAAAGAACTAAATATGGTGGCTGCCCCAATTTTTGTATCTAACATACTATTCATATATTTTTCTTTAGCAAAAGATACTCTTGATATTTCTAATTCGTTGCTAAATTTTTTAGAATCAAACTTTTTATCCCCAGTTGTAATAAATAAATAGAAATTAGTTTCTTGCCTATTACATAAAAATAATGTTTTAACCATTTTCATATTTAATTTTTTATTTATTAAAATACAATCTTCCATTGTAATTGCTTCATCAGTATCTACTCGTTCATAGTGAATATTTAATTCATCTAAAACACTATATACTTTTTCTTGTAATTTAGTTTTAAATTTAACAGGTTTTTCTTTTTTTATTTCACTTATATTAAACATTTTATTTCCTCACTTTCATATTTTTATTAAAATAAAATATATGGAGGTGGTGGTGCTAAAAAAGCAAATTTTTTATATTTCATAAAATGTCATCTCACTTTCAAATTACTATTTATATGATAGAATATTGTATCGTATCGTTTCATATCTACTCTAAACAAAAATTAAATTTATATAAATATTATAATACTTTTAATAATAGTTTTAAAGATTTTATGTACATTTTATTTAAAGGTTTCTATAGTATTTTTTAGTTTTAATGTACCAAAATCCGAGTCACTTTTTAGTAGGATAACCTTGGCTGACAAACAACTACCCAGTGGGTAGTTTAGCCCTATTTCAAAGGGTTTTAGAAAATATATAGTGTCTGACATTTTAAATTTTGTCTTACTTTTGTACGACAATTTCTTAAGTATTTTTATTAAATTTTGGCTATTTTTCTTTAAATGTAAGACAATCGTATGACAAAATCAGGTATTTTAGCAGGCAAAAATATAGTGATTTGTACCAATTTTCCTCATTTTATAGTGACTGAATGAAAAATATTGGTACTTTATTTGGTACTTGAAAGAGGTATTAATATAGGCATAGGTGATATAGGTATTTCAATGACACCATACCTTGTTATAGTTTTAAAATTACTATAATCTATGATAGGTATTATTTTAAATGGTTCATTAAATCCATTTGTTCTAGTATACTTTAACTCGAACTGATTGTCATTTAATTTCACTTTTTCTACTTCTTGATAGTCGATTGGATATCTTTGTTGTAATTTTTTGATATAACTTTTTATTTCTTCTTTTGTCATAGGTACTGTAGTTTCTATTTGAATATCATTATCATTTGCTATTACATCTTTATAACTATTAATGGCTTTATTATTGAATAGATTGGCATACTCCTCAATAAACGTTTTTCTAAAATTAATTTGCTTGATTTCTAACTCTTTATTATCCTTTTTTATTACTTCAATAGTATCAATATAACTCATCATTAAATCTAGTTTTTCTTTAATCGATAGTTCGTTCCATTTCACTTTAAATTGATTATCATAAAAAGGTATTGTCATACTTTTAATACTTTCCATATCTCTTTTTAACATAATATCTTGAAAGGTAAAATTATATTGATCGAGTTCTTTTTCTTTTTTTTGTTTTTGCTCTATATCTTTGATTCTAGTTTCTAAATATTCTTTATTTTTCTTATATTCATCTATTCCTATAATTTGATTTAAATAGGCTTCTTTTAATCTAATGATTTTATCTCTTAAAGTATTAATTTCCTTAACTAATAACTCATTTGTATTTTCTACTTTGTGTTTAAGTAGTGGAGCAAAAAATTTTCTAACTGTTAAATCATATTCCATAATGGAAGAGATTTCATCTACTAATAGTTCTATTAATTTATCTTCTCTAATATAAGTTTTACAACGATTACATTGATAATAAATATATTTCTTTTTCTTACTACCTGGGGCTTTACAAGCCATTATTTTATGGCAGTTAGGACATACTATTTTTTGAAAGAAAATATAATCATTTCTTCTCGTGTAATTTCTTGTATTTTTTCTTGTTTGTACTTGGCACTCTTCCCATAACTCTTTACTAATAATAGCATCAACAACACCCTCATAAAGAATAGGTGTACCATTTCTACCACCACTGATAAAATCACCTTTATATAAGGGATTAGCAAGTATTTTTAGAATTGTTGTATCCCTCCATTTTTTATTTAGGATATTTTCTTTGTTAAAGATATTAGCAATACTTTGATAACTTTTTCCTTTATAATACAGATCAAATATCCTTTCTACAACATCACTCTCTGCAGGGTTGATTACTAATTTCTTATTATCTCTCATAAATCCTAATGTTTTTCTTACAGGAATGTGACCATCTTTTATAGCCCCCACCATGCCAAATTTTGTTCTCTCTGAAACTCTTTCTATTTCTAATTGTGATAAAACAGTAAGCATTCTAACAAAGAATCTTCCATTAGCGGTAGATGTATTAATATCATCCATGGCACATTCTAAACTACAATTATACTTTTCTAATTCACTAATTAATACCTCTAAATCTCTAACACTCCTTGTTAATCTATCTAGTTTATAGGCAACAATAACATTAACTTTACCATTTCTTACATCCTCTAACATTTTTTGAAATTGTGGTCGATGTTCCATATCTTTTGCAGATATTCCTGCATCTTCATAAATACCATAGATATTATATTCACGATATTTACATAAATCTTTTAATTTTTCTTGTTGTTCAGGTAGAGAATAACCCTCTCTGACTTGATCTTCAGTACTTACTCTACAGTATATTGCTGCATTTTTTCTATTCGCTTATAAAAACCTCCATTTTACCTTATTTTACTGATTATATCGTTTATTTCAATAAACTAAATCAGCATAATTTCGTTTATTTTTGTATTCATTTTGTATTTAAAATGTACACTTAATAATTTTTTCTAAATCTTTCAAAGGAATAGACCTACTTAAATCATTAATATAAACATCTTCACACTCGTTAAAGAAAAGATAAATAGTTCCTTTTATTTCAAGTCTATGTGGCTGTATATAGGTAATATTGGTATTTATCAAACTAATAATATAACCATTTTTTAAGTTACCTTTAATATTATTAAATTTTAATAAATTATTTACTTTCTTTTTCAATATCTCATCAATTTCTAATTTTTCTTTTACTATTTGCACAATAGCCATAAGAAGAGTAATCTCTTA
>CAJTSN010000069.1:3954-5867 GCA_910578745.1 uncultured Bacilli bacterium | reverse complement strand
TACCATTTTTTGAATGATTTTTCTATTTCCTATATTTAACTAGCACAACGCGTTAGTTACGAACATCCTGAGTTAAAAAAGGAACAAATTATCGAAATGATTAAGCATGATTATATGGCTCTAGTATTAGTAGGACCAAAAGGAAGGATAGAACACCCAAGAACATTTTTAAACTATGGACATTATATTGCTGTTACGAGTGTTAATATGCTCAATAACGAATTTTATGTAGCAAATCCTAATAAAACTGGTGATTCACAAATTGATACAACATATTCATACGAAACATTAATTTCTAATATGTATACTAATACCTTTGATTTTTTAATGGTTAAAAACAAATCATTAGTCTTAAAAAAATAGTATAGAACAGAAACTAGTACAAATTGCTAGTTTTTTGTTTGAATTGCTCTACAAATATGTTAAACTTATATTAGTTAAGTTTATTACTAACTACTTCTTTTGCTTAAAGAGTTGTTGTACTCCTCTTTTTCGGGTACCATCGGCGAATCTGTTCGAAATAATCGAACTTTAATATAAATAGCAACTCAAAATTGAGATGATTTTTTGGTTTTATGAAAAATTTTCCTACTAGGAGAGAATGGTATTTATGATTAATATTATTAGGTAAGAAATAACTTTTGATGAATCTTTAAAACAAAGATTAGAGTTTATATGTGAGTTTTCACATACTACATCTACTTTTATAAATGATTATAAGTTTGCTAAAGAACACGATAATGACAAAGAAAAAGATGATTATGATTTAGAGATATAGTTAAATGTCAAAATTAATGTTATAATTGAATAGAAGATATGAGGTGTAAAATGGAAAATAAACCAAGTGTATTATATAGAGGTTTAAAAGTTGATTATAATAATTTAAAAGATTTTGAATTTTCTGGTATTGATTTAAAAGTTAATTATGCTCCAATTATTGACCAATATGGTAGAAAAACTGTTACTGATGGAAACGAGTATGGTGTTTATATGTCTGATAACTTAAGTATGGTAACATCAGCATATGGCAATTTACATCATGATGGAATACCAATCCATAATAATTTATCAATTTATAATCAACGAATAATGATACCATCTGTTGCTATAATTTATCGGATTAATACAAATGGATTAAATATAAGAAAACCTTTTATTTCAGATCAATTAAAAGGTCATTACAATAATGGTTTTCAAGGTGATGAATGGATAACAGATATTGTTCCTGCTAGCAACTATACATTGTATCGTGTTAGGATTGGAGCCGACATTTTGCATGATGCGGAAGATATTGATTTATCACAAGTTGAAAATATATCAGAACAGATCAAACAGAAATTAGAAATGCGTAAATATAGATTAGAGACATTTGCTAGTGCTATGGGAAGAATATCACCAATGAAAAGAAATACTTTTGGGAGAGATGAACTAAATATTTTAAAATCTATTTATGGAAAAAATGGTTTAAAGTACCTTAATGAGGATAGTTTAATCACAAGCAATGTAGATGGTATGACAAAGTATTTAATAGCAAAAATATTTAAACAAAATGAATCAGATATTGATTTTCAAACAATAAAATATATAAATGGTTTAAATGGACAAGCAACAAATATCGATTCAATTATTGAAATTTTAAAGAATGATAAAATAAAGAATATGCAAGAAAAAGTTGCATTTGAAGAAAGAAAAAAACAAGAAGGAACTCCTTATGTAACAAGTAAGTTTGATAAACAAGAAAAAAGATTAGATCGTCTTATGTCTATGGTCTTTCTTCGTCGAAATAAAGACAATCAATATCAGCAAAACCAGACACAGATTAATACTCCTAGTCATGAAAATAAGACAAAAGAAGATCAAAAATGGAAAATTTATTAAAAAAATAATGAAATAATAAAAAAGGAGTTTTAGAC
>CAJTSN010000069.1:0-3944 GCA_910578745.1 uncultured Bacilli bacterium | reverse complement strand
AAATATGATATTGTTTTTTAAAGAAAAAAAAGAAATTATAGTATTATCAAAGTTTAAAATGGAAAAAGAGTCTAAAATAGGATATAAAAGGCTTTTTAGAATGTGAAAGTGTAGCTATTTCTTTCTATAAGAGCGTTCATTTGTTAAATTTCATCATAAGAACATTGCAGATGGACATTTAGACATGATATAATAAACACAAAAAGGAGTTTTAGACATGGCAAGAAAAATAAGAAATAAAGAATTAATAAATACAAGATTAGCGACAAATTATGGTGGCTGGATGTATTGTACACAATGTAATGAAAATATAGGTTATTTATGTTATTCCACTTATGATAAGTTGGAGTTGAACTACCAATGCAATTGTGGAAGTAAGGGAAGTGCTACTTTAGATTTTGAAGATAGTACACAAGGGGAGAATTGTAAACAAGAACTTGTTATTGTAAAAAATAGATTTTGTTGTCCAAAAGATAAGGAACCGTTGATTACAATATTAGATAAAAAGGTAACGCATTATGAAATGAGAATTACTTGTAAGACTTGTACAAGTATCTATGAAAAAGGGAAGTAAGTATAAATTCTTTCACTTGCTTTATCGAAAGTTTCACTCGGTATATAAAATAAATTTGTTCATAGAAAAGATAAGAAGTTAAACGTATACTTATCAATAATGGGTATTTAAAAAGTAGGGAAGTGTAGGAAGTGAAAGTGCTAAGTTTAACAGAACCATTCGCAACACTTATTTTAAATGGAAATAAAAAAATAGAAACTAGAAGTTTTAAGACAAAGTATCGTGGAGAACTCTATATTCATGCAAGTCATACTAAAATTCCAAAGGCATGGAAAAGTCGGAAGGAATTAATGGCGCTAGTGGAAGACAAACCTTTACACTTTGGAACGATTCTATGTAAATGCAATTTAGTAGATTGTGTTTATATGACAGAAGAATATGTAAAAGAAATAAAGGAAAAACACCCAATGGAATACATTTGTGGGGAATATGAGGTTGGAAGATATGCTTGGATCCTCGAAGAGATTACTCCACTCGATGAGCCTATAAAGGCAAAAGGACATTTAAGTATATGGGAGTATTTTACGGAAGAAGAGATTATGAATCTTTTAAGTACTGTTCAGTATGGTTGGATGGATAAGGAAAATAAAAGACATAGTTGTGTAGACTCTCTATATTCCAAGCAGTATAAATTGCAATCAGCAAAAGAAGTATTAAAAAATAAAATAGGAGTTTGTTGGGATCAAGTAGAACTAGAAAGGGATTGTTTTAAGAAATCACCCTATCAAGTAAAAACATATGCCTTAGTTTATTATGATAATAAAAATTGTCCAATGCATACATTTTTAGTTTATGAAAAAGAAAACAAGTATTATTGGTTTGAACATGCATGGGAAAAATATAGGGGAATTCATAGATATGATACTTTAGAAAATCTTTTGTTTTCCGTTCGAGATAAATTTATTGCGGATGAAATAAAAGATGAATTTGAAAGTGAGAATCTTTGTTTATATGAATATAGTGCTCCAGAGGCCTATATCTCATGTATTGACTTTTATAAACATATAGAAAAGAGTAAGAATATTTCTTTTCCACCTTTTTATTTTTATCATTTGGTAGATAAAAATGTCGATATGACAAAAGGACTTATAAGCTTACAATACATGTATGATCACAAGTTGTATGACTTATTTGATAAGGCAGTATTAAAGTATAAAAATAGAATTACAGGCGATTGGCAGATCGAAAAATACAAAGGAAAGACTCATTTAACTCGAGAGGAATTTATAGATGCCCTTCGTATTTTTAGGGGAGAGGATGGGGCAAACTGTATTTACTTTTTTAAGTATCCTCCCTATAAAGAATTAGGAAACAAAATAAGAGAATTATCTTTGGAGAAGGATATTTATAGAATTGATTTGCACAACGAAGAACTTCAAAAACAAATTCGTAGTATCTTTTATGGATATGATGGTAGTCATAGTGACCATGCGTGTTTAGAGAAAGTGTATTATGAAAAGATTACAAAAAAGGAATATTTTGAAAAATATGACGATTCCATTCCTATGAACTTTAGCACTTTAAATCATATAAGTGTTTGTTTTAAGAATGGAAATTGTCCATATGAATTTTTAGAGAAGGTAAAGTGGGAGGAAAATAATGAAACTGATAACATTTCAATCAATGGAGGCACTTAAAGATTTAATAAATAAAGGATACTTAGAATGTAGAGAAGATTGTATCAATTTAAAGAAAGCAGGACCAACTTATATGTGGGTACTTGAAAAGATGAATCAAAATGTGGAGAAAAGGACCAATGTAAAATATCCAATTTGGTGCTGGGTAAAATGTTACAACAATATATGTCCAACAAAACATAAAGGACAACCAGTAGAGGGATTTGATGTAAAAATAACGTTTCATAAACCAGAAAAGGAGGTTTTTGTTACTGATTTTAGGCGTTATTCTTTTTTACTAAATAATATGTATATTCCAACTTCGTTAGAGGATAAAAAAATTTTTGATCGAGAATTAGAAAAACATAATATTACGAAAGAGGAACTCAAAGCATATGTCAGACCTGATAAATTTTCAACGCATAGAACCGATAAAGAATTTTTAGATGTTTGTTTAAAAATTAGAAAGAGTTTTGATCGATGTATTACGACAGAGAGTGATATATTACAAGGCTGTGTATGGCGAATTGACATATCTGAGGTAGAGAAAATAGAATTGTTACATGACAAGGACTATCGTTTTGGGTCTTTAAATTATAAAAGAAGTGATGGAAAAACAATGGACTGGAGAGAAGACTTTTATAAAAAATTATCATAAATGGAAAGAGTGATATAGCAAATGTTCGATAACGTTTTAGAAACAAGTTCTTTTGTAGTTAATCACGCTTTACATGTAAAAATAAATTATAGTAAAGTAAATGACTTAATAGAAGAATTATGGAAATTTAAATATATTCATTATTTAGCGAAAGTACCCTATGACATATATCATATGAGTACAAAAAATGGAATCAATTTTCTACTTATATATGACTCTATCAATTTCTCTTTTTGGGGAGATCCTAAATGGACAATTGATGAAAATGGAAAACAGCTTGATGGCGGGATGGCATTATTACATTGTATTTTCCATTTATTTAATGGACGCGATAGTGTAGATGTATATAAACAATTGGAACATATGACATTTGAGGAATTTAAGACATTATTAAAAGGAAATATCGATATTCCATTGTTAGAGGAAAGATATAGAATTGTTACTGAAATATCCAAAATTGTAAATGAAAAGATGCATGGCAATTTTTATGGTTTTATTGAGGGATTGTATACAGATAATGAAATATTTTCTTGTATTATTCGTCATTTTGGTTGTTTTGAAGATACGAGGACTTATGAAGGGAAGAAAATTTTCTTTTATAAATTAGCGCAATTATTAACATCTGATATTTTGCACGTTATTGAGGAAAAAGAACAAAAAAAAGTCGATTATACAAATTTAGTAGGGTGTGCTGACTATAAAATACCGCAAGTTATGCGAAGTCTAGGCATTTTAGAATATGACGATGAATTAGCCTCATTTGTAGATACCAAAACAGAAATAGAAGAAAATAGTCGATATGAGGTAGAAATCCGATCAAGTATGATTGTTGTAATCCACTGGATTTGGAAGACATTGGATAAACGTATGGCTAGGATTCATATTAATGATTTTTTCTGGAGTAAAGGACAAGATCAAGTGCAGACATGTTTGCCTTACCATTTAACAAGAACGACTTCTTATTGAAAATGAGGAATTAAAAAGAAAATATATTATTTCAAGAAAAGAAAATATATTGTAAAATAGAAAGATTTGTCTGAAAAAAGTTTTAAAACATGTGACTTTTAAGTAAAAATGTCCTAATTGAATATATTGG
>CAJTSN010000068.1:3198-5994 GCA_910578745.1 uncultured Bacilli bacterium | reverse complement strand
TTTTATAAAAATATCAATTTAGGTATTGACTTCTATTAGCAAGTTTTTATTCTATCAAAACTACCTGTATACTTTGTATAGAATATAGAACATTTATAGGAAGTAGTAAAATAAGTATATATGATTTAAAAGTTTAATAGTCGACCCGAACATTTTTTGATAAGATTTATTCTATTTTACTGGCTTATTTCCTTATTGTTTGCATTTCTTCTTCTTTTTCTATATAATGAGTAAAAGTGGTGATAAAATGGAGAGATTACAAAAAATAATTGCAAATAGTGGATATACATCTAGAAGAAAGGCAGAAGAATTGATACAAGCAGGAAAAGTGAAAGTAAATGGGCAGATTGTACGAGAGATGGGTATTAAAGTCAGTTTGAAAGATATCATTGATGTAGATGGGTATATCATAAAAAATGAGGAAAAAGAGTATTATCTTTTAAATAAACCAAGAGGAATTATTACTTCTACACAAGACGAGTTAGGACGAAAAACCGTTACTGATTTAATTGCAACTACGAAAAGAATCTATCCAGTTGGAAGGCTTGATTATGATACAACAGGAGTTTTATTACTTACAAATGATGGTGAATTGACAAATTTACTCACGCATCCTAAAAATGAAATTGAAAAAACTTATATTGCGAAAGTAAAAGGCCTTGTTGGTAAAAAACAGGTTGGTCTTTTGGAAAAAGGGGTTGTGGTTGATGGAGTTAAGACATCTAAAGCGAAAGTTCGAGTAAAAAAATATGATAAGAAAACAGATACCTCTTTAGTAGAACTTATGATTCATGAAGGGAAAAATCATCAGGTTAAAAAAATGTTTGAAGCAATTGGTTATACAGTGCTTAAATTAAGAAGAGATCAATTCTGTTTCCTTCGAGTGGATGATTTAAAATCAGGAGATTATCGAAAACTTTCTCCAAAAGAAATAAAAAAATTATATTTTGAGGCAACAAAAAACGACAATTAGTCGTTTTTTAGTCAGCATCTACTTCTTGAATCGCATCTACAGGACAACCATGAAGAGCTTCCATTGCATCTTTTTTCGTCTCTTCTTCCATATGGTCTAAGATATTTTTACCTTCTATACTTTCTACTGTATCCTCCTCTGTAAAAGCAAATACATCAGGACAAATTCCAGTACATGCTCCACAACGGATACATTTAGATTCATCGACAATTACTTTTTTCATATTTATCTCCTCCTCTTCCATTATAGAAAAAAAAGTTTTTAAGTGCAAGCTAAAAGTGTTTTAAATCGACAAAAAATATGATATGATTTATACAAGGTGATTGTGTGAATAGTAGGATGGAAAGATATTACAAACCAAGTAATAAATCTTCAAAACGAAGTGAGAAGAATAGGGAGCTTTACCGAGAAATGTATGGAATCGATGATGTTGCTACATATAGCAATATCGAAGCGGTGGCTCCTTTAGATAAAACGAATGAGATTGATATTACAAAGATTAAGAAAATGTTAAAAAGTAGAGAAGATTATAAAAGACAAAGAGATTATCAGGACGTTTTAAAAGTAAAAAATGAAAAAGAACTTCCTTCTCTTGAACCAAAATTAGAACAAACTAAAAATTATGATATTAAAGAAGAATTAGAAAAGTTGAACTCTGTTAAAAAGGAAACCGCCTATCACACATTAGATGATACGAGTTATCAAATACTAAAACAGTTAAAAATAAAAAAACAATTAAAGGAAAAACAAAAGGAGGAATCTTACCAAGAAAAGTTGGAAAGAAAACAAGAAAATACCGCTATATTAAATCAACTCAATGATGAACAATTGAGTTTAGATATGTTTTCAAGTTTAGCTTCTTCAGGAAATACAGTGGTGGATAATAAAACGATTACTTCTTTATTAGAGGAAGCCAAAAAAATAGATGAAAAGAAACGACTTGATCGTGAAGAGAAAAAAATAGACAATTCTTTTTATACCTCAAGTTTGGATATTGATAGAAAAGATTTTGAAGGTTTATATGATAGTAGTAATTTCGAAGGGGGTATGAAAAGAAAAATTAAGTGGGTGGCTATAAGTATTGCTATAGGAATTCTTTTATTAGTATTGATTTTAATTATTACGTAAAAATTGGTGTGAAACATACACTGATTTTTTTCAAATTTTGGTAAAAAAATGGAGAAATTTGAAAACAATGTGTTATAATAGAAAACAATTTGATGAAGGAGGCAGTACATGAAAAATAATTTACCCGTTGTCATTTTAAAAGAGGTTGTCCTTCTTCCAAACTGTGATATACGCATTGAATTTGATAATGATTACCATAAAAGTATTTTAGATGTATCTGAGTTGTTTCATGATAACCAAGTCTTAGTTGTCATTAAAGAAAATGAATTAGAGGAAACAGACGAAGTAAAAAAACTTCCTAAAATAGGAATTATTGCAAAAATTAGTCATAAAATGGAACTACCTAATGGGAAAGTAAGGTTAATTCTAACAGGAATACAAAGAGCAAAAGTGATTGAGTATTTGACATATACAGATACGAACCTTATGCTAGAGTCCATTACACAGAATATTCTTCCTGAGAAAATAGAAAAACAAAAAGAGGAATTTTATATTAAAAAATTGAAAGAGGAAGTAAATCGTTATATTGAACTTGTCCCTTATGCTAGTAATAGTATCCTCTCTTCCTTTTCGAAGGAGGCTACCTTAGAACAATTAACGGATATCGTTGCTTTTAGTTTATCACTTTCTAAGGAAAAAATGCTCGTCTTTCTAAATGAAGAAAAAGCCTCTTCTCGACTAGAAATGTTACTTTC
>CAJTSN010000068.1:0-3160 GCA_910578745.1 uncultured Bacilli bacterium | reverse complement strand
GAAAAACTTTAGAGGAAAATCAAAGAGAATTTTTATTAAAAGAAAAATTAAGAAATATTAAACAAGAATTAAAAGAAATAACAGTTAAGGATGATGAAATCGCTTATTTAAAGGAGAAACTAAGTCATTTAAAGGCAGATGAACGAGTAAAAAAAAGATTACAAGATGAAATTCGAAGATTTGAGACGATGTCACAATTATCACCTGAGGTGAATATTATTCGAAATTATATTGATTGGCTTTTGGATTTGCCATGGCAGGAAGAGACGATTGATAATGATAATTTAGAGGAAGCTCGTTTTATTTTAGATAAAACACATAGTGGGCTTGATAAAATTAAAGAGCGAATTATAGAATATTTAGCTGTTAAACAGATGAAGGGAAATCTAAAAAGTCCAATTCTATGTTTAGTAGGCCCTCCCGGAGTGGGGAAAACATCGTTAGCCTTTTCGATTGCTGAGGCGATGAACCGAAACTTTGTAAAAATTTCAGTGGGAGGAATTAATGATGAAGCTGAAATTATTGGGCATCGTAGGACTTATTTAGGATCTTCGCCGGGCCGTATTATACAAGGTATTAAAAAAGCAAAAAGCAAAAACCCTGTTTTCTTAATTGACGAAATTGATAAAATGACAAGAGATTATAAAGGAGATCCTGCAAGTACCTTATTAGAAATTTTAGATCCAGAACAGAATAAATATTTTAGCGATCATTACATTGAAGAAGAATTTGATTTATCAAAAGTTGTATTTATTACAACTGCAAATTATGTAGAACAAATACCAGAGGCTTTACGTGACCGTTTAGAAATAGTGCATCTATCTGGTTATACAGAATATGAAAAATTAGATATTGCTAAGGAATACTTACTTCCTAGAATTTGTAAGGAACATGGCGTAAATGTAGAAGGAATTAAAATAGGCGATGATATAATTTTAAAAGTTATTCGGTCCTATACAAGAGAAAGTGGAGTTCGTGAATTAGAAAGACAACTCGCTAAAATTGTTCGTAAAATTGTGACAGGATTAGTTGTAAAAAAAATCATTGTGAATAAGTATATTATTGATAATAAAAAAATAGAAGAATTTTTGGGAAAAGAAATATACTCTTCTTCTAAACGCGAAGGAGCAAGCGAAATCGGTGTTGTAAGTGGACTTGCTTACACCTATTATGGTGGGGATGTTCAAAGAATAGAAGTTACTTATTTTAAAGGAAAAGGAAACCTCATTTTAACAGGATCTATGGGAGAGGTTATGCAAGAAAGCGCATTGATTGCATTAGATTATATCAAAGCTAATTCTAAGAAGTTTAAAATTTCTTATTCTTTATTAGAAGAAAATGATATTCATATTCATTTTCCAGAAGGAGCTGTGAAGAAAGATGGTCCAAGTGCAGGAATTGCTCTTACAACCGCATTACTTAGTGCTTTTACGAAACAAAAAATAAGTAAAAAATTGGCAATGACAGGCGAAATGACATTACATGGCAAGGTTTTAAAAATTGGGGGATTAAAGGAAAAAGCAATTGGTGCCCATAGAAATGGAATTAAAAAGATTATGATTCCACATGATAATCTACTTGATCTTGTCGATATTCCAGAAGAAGTAAAAAAGGATATTCAATTCATTCCTGTGAAAAACTATAGGGAAGTATTTCAATATATAACAGGTGAGGAGAAGGAGAGCGTGTATGCAGAAGAATAAAGAAAGTTTAAAAAAAACGATCTATTATTTTTATTTTACAGAGTATCTACTTTTTTCTAAAAAATATAAATCTCTTTTAGAAGAAGGGTTATTGGACATAGACATAAAAAGTGGTTATTTGTATGAGTTATGTTATTTTGCAAATAACATGATTTCAAAGAATATATATCCTATATTTATTATTGAGCGTTTCTTCGAGTTTACTTCTTTATTAGAGAAGCATGTTGAGGATGAAGTTGGAAAAGAGATAGTAAACTGGCTAAAGACAGTTCTAAGTGAACAGAGTTGGAATGATGCAACAGAAGTATATTATCGAGAGTATACTTCTAGATATGCCACAGTCGCATCCTCTAAGAATTTTGATATGATTTCATTAGAGAAATTAGAGGTTGATATACAAAGAGATTTTCAGTATCTAAATCTGCTTTTCATGGATCATAGAGAATTAGAGGTCTGTATTGGTACAGATTTTCCTTTCTTTCTAAATAAACTACTAATTGATTTCCCACAGATTATACAAGATAAACATTTGAAAAATAAAATTATTCGAATCATGAAAGAAAGAGATTTTGAAGATAAAGAAAAGTATATACATTTATTTCAAGACAAAACAAATTATAAAGTAGCACAAGGATTTGATTTAGAAAGAGTTGAGATTTTTTATTCCCTTACGGTTTTAAAAAAAATACTAACTTCAAAAGATATACAAAAAGAATTAGAACAAGTTTCAAGTGAATATTTCTATCATAGTCGTTTTATACTAGCTATGGATGCATTTTTAGAGGAAGCTGAAACGAATCAGAGTATAATGGAAAGACAAAGAGATAATTTAAAAGAGCTTTTATTTTATATGAGAAGTCATTTAAAAGATACAAGACTTTATAATCAAGATGAAATTGTTTGTTTAGTAAATAGAGGATTACATTTGATAAATCTTTTGTCTCCTAGTGAAGATATTATTGAATATACAAAGGAATATATAAGACGAATAGGAAATGGATATCGATACTTATTTTTATCTTCCTTTAAACGAGAAGAAGTAAATGAGCATCTTCGTTATTTAATTCAATTCGCACCACAGGTGTTTGATTATCTATTGGGGAAAATAGATAAAGACTCTTTTCTTATGAGAAATCCAATTTATGAATCAGAAATAGGTATAAATTATATAGATAAAGATATTGTTATGACGATTGAATATTTGTTTAAAAATTATCCAAGAATGTTTTTTGATGATACAATTTATAGAAGAACAGAATCATTATTAGAAACGATCCATTCCTTAGAATGTGAAAGAATAAAAAGAAAAATATATAGAATTAGAAGAGAACGTTAAAAATTAAGCTATATTTTTCTATTTAATTATAGATATAAACTGTTTCTATAAAAGTAAAGTGTAGAAAACATTTAAAACGAATTATGTATTGTTATAGATAAATCCCCCTCCCTATAAAAAG
>CAJTSN010000067.1 GCA_910578745.1 uncultured Bacilli bacterium | reverse complement strand
TCTTAAATTGACAGAATACAAACAAGAAGAAAACAATTATTTATATAAAACGAAAAAATGTGAAAATTTCACATTTCTTAGACCTCTTTATTAGCTAAAATTTCTTCCCATTTTTTATAAATACTTTCCTGACTAAATCGTTCGTTCCTTTTTTTTGCGTTTTCTCCATATTCTTTCAATTTTTCTTGCTTTTTTATGATTTCTAACATTGCTCTCGCATAGGCCTCTTTGTCAAAACGATCTACAATCATTCCATTTTTGCCCTGTTCAATTAAATCATACATACATGGTAAAGCGTACCCCACAACTGGAAGTCCCACTTCAAAAGCTTCTATTAGAACTAAAGGAAAACCTTCAATTCTAGAACTAGAAAGAAAAACAGAAGCCTTTAGTAACTCTTCTTTGACATTCTTTGTAGCAGGAATCAAAAAAACTCGATTTTCCAAATGGTATTTTTTTATTTGATTTTCTAAATTCTTATGTTCACTTCCCTCGCCTACAATGCGAAGAATCCAATCCGCATTGTTCTTAGAAAACATTTGAAAAGAATCAATCAATAAATCATATCCTTTAATTTTCTCATAACGTCCTACAGAGATAAATACTTTTTCCTCTAAAGAAGATTGCTCATTTGAAACAAAGCTTTTCGGATTACTAATAACTGTACTATTTATATTGTATAAGGCATCTATTTCTTTTTTATCATGTTGTGTTAAGACAATATACGCATCTAACTTTTTTAAATACTTTGAAAATAGTTCCTCTTGATTATAATAAAATAAACCTTTTGTTTTAAAATAAGCCTCTGTACTACTATGTTGCCATCCATAGACTTTTGCCTCAATTTTATCCTTAATGAGCGCTAGTGGCATATAATCAATTCCCTCTACCCCTATCACGACATCATACTTGTTTTTTTGAATGATTTTCGTAAGGTCATCAAGAATATATTGATCATGTGTATAATAAATGTATTTTTTTAATCGACTCCATCTTTTTATCCAATCTGTTTTTGTATTTATGACACGTAATGCTTTACAAGGAACATTTATCATTTTATAAAGAAAAGGTCGTTGCCCAAGCGGAATGATATTTACATCTTTAGATAAATTATACTTACTGTAATCGATTTGATTTCTAGGTTTTGTACAGATAATATCCACATCATAGCCTTGATTACTAAGCATAGTAGCTACAACACATGTAACCCGTTGTGCTCCCCCTAAACCAAAACAATCGTTAATAACAAATGCTATTTTCAAACAAATCACTTCCCTTTAAATGATATAAATGTGTATTCTTGATACCCACAACCAGTCGCTCCTGATGAAGAAAAATAGTATACTGTATGGTATAAGAAAAAAAGAACAAAAAATAAAATACAAAAAGAAGAACATTTCCTTTTATTTTCTTTTAACTTTTCTTTTATATACTGATAAATGTCTGCAAAAATAAATAAATAGAAAATAAAGAAATAAGTTGTCAAACGAGCTAGAAAATAAAAACGTATAGAAGCAACTTGAATGAGAAGACATAATCCAGCGTAATGGACCATTCTTTTATTTTCAACGATTCTTCCCTTTGCTTTACTATAAAAAAAGTAGGAAAAAAGAAAGAAAGAAGCTCTTAGAATTGTATTTAAAATCGTTGTTTTAGAAAAAGCCACATTATAGATGGAATCGATGTATTTACTATAACTAGTAAGACGAATAATCGCTTCTATGAGGTCAAAGCTTAAAAATAATGCTATAGAGGAAAGAATATAAAACCACAATACTTTCTTATCTACTTTAATCGGAAATAAAAAATAAACAGGTAACATCACAAGAGCACTATTATGAATCATGAAAGCAAGAAATATTGTTAAAAAATACTTCCAAAATTTTCTTTCCTTTAAGTAAGTATACGAATATAAAACAATCACAATGGCTAACATTTGCCTACTTTGATTAAACATTTGATAATAAAGGCAAAAACTAATCATTAAAAACAAACTGATCGCAGGGTTGGAACTATTTTTTAATATGGCTTTATATAAAAAGAAAAGACTAAAAAAAGCAAGAATAAAATAAAATGCAAAAATATTATTTCCACAAAAAAATCCAATTCCCTTACAAATCAAAAACAGAGGAAGACCAAACCAAGAAATATCACTATCAGTTTGTGTCCCATTTACAACTCTAGAATAGGCATCTCCTACAAATTCATAATCGGTTCCAACTTGATTACTTCTAAAGGCAACTAGAATAAACAATAGTAAAAAAGAAAATAAGAAAAACAAAATGTATTTTTTATTTCCTATTTTCTTATAGACAGATCCAGCATAAAGAAAATAGATAGAAATAATATCAAAAATTAAGTAAAAAAGAAATGTGCTCACGATTCGTTCCTTTCTATTAACTCTTTATATTTTTTAGCAATTCGACGACTTTCTTTACACAAATCATACGAATCTATGTAATTCGTTTTTCGAATCACCTTGTCATTTTTTTGAATAAACTTTGCCCATTCTAAGGGAGAAAGGGCTAAATCAAGAAAATATGCCGTTTTGGATAACTCTAATTCTTTTGTAATCGTACTTGAAAAGAAACAAGGAAGTCCTGAAACTTGTGCTTCTACTCCTACTAGAGGTAATCCTTCATATTTTGATGGTAAAAGAAAACAATCCATTCCTTGATAATATTCTTCGGTATTGGAAACAACTCCCTTAAAATAAACCTTATTTTCTATATGTAATCTTTTTACCTTTTCTTTTATTTGTTCCTGTCTACCTCCACAACCAAAGCATAATAAAACGGCATTTGGCATTAATTTTTGTAGTTCATAAAATATATCTATTAAAAATTCATGATTTTTCTGTAATTCAAATCGCCCTATATGTCCTATCACAAATTTCTCTTTCAAACCCTCTTTTTCCCGAACCTTTTCTCTTACTTCCTCATTATATTGAAACTTGTCCATATCAATCGCATTATGAATAATTTCAAATTTTCTCTTGCCAAATAGATATTCCCCTGAATTTTTAGAACAAGCCCACAAGTCAGTAGCATATTTCTTTGAAAACCTAGAGAAAAAATGAAGAAGAATTCCTTTCATCGACTTTTCATAATGTGAATTATGAGCATGAGCAATACGAATGGGCACGCCATTTTTTTTTGCGATATACAAATAAAGAGGCATCATACTTTGCATCTGTCCATGTACAATTTCATATTCTTTATGCTCTTTAAAAAAACGATTTAAATCACGAATATATTTGAAAATGTTTTTATCATCTTTATAGGAAAGTCGATATATTTTTCCACCCATTTTTTCAATTTCTTCATCAAAATCTTTTTTCTCTTTATTATGAACTAAAAAATCAAATTGGACTTTTTCTAAATCGATATTTCTATATAAATTCATAATAAAATTTTCAATTCCTGCTGAACGCATATTAGGAACAATTTGTAAGACTCTAATCTTTTTTCTTTTTTCCACTTCTTTTACCTGCTTTCATTCCAAATAGTCTTGCAGCCATATCAAAAGGATAGCGAATGAATACTTTTATATTCCATTCTTTTATAGCTCTTTTTAAAATATAAGTTGCAAGTTCTCCCCCACTAGAAGTTGTCCCAAATTGATCTATTTCTCTATTTTCTTTAAAGAACTGTCCTGTTAATTTATAACGATTATATAATTCTTTTAATGTAAATTTATGCGAGTGATAAATGACAGATTTCGCACAGTATTTTATTTTATAATCATTCATAATTAATTTATAAGCAATATACATATCTTCATTGATAGGTAAATTTTTTCCGTCATACCCATTTAATTTATGAAAAGTCTCTCTTTTGATCGCACTAGAAGCATCCGAGAAAAAGAAGGTATTCAACCCTAGTTGTTCTATATCCTGTTTCGTCTTGGTCATAGAATTTTCTGGATAATTTTTTTCTCTTGTGTATTTTTCGATATTGTTATACTTCGTTAGTTGCCTAGAATAACTTGCGTCGACTTCTCCATTTATAATTGGACTTACAAGTTCATAAAGCCAATCTTCACTTTCAATAAAGATATCCTGTGATATAAAAACAAGTATATCTGCTTTACTTTCAAAAGCTTTTCTCTCACGAACTAAACTATGAGAAAATTCTTCTTTTTTTATCAATTGATAATCGATTTTCTCCCTTTTTAGAATTTGTTCTGTATTATCTTTACTTTGTGTCAAAATATAGAAAATTTTATTTATGTTCACATTTTTTTGTTTTAAAAGTGAGTTATTCAAATTTTCAATATAATTTTCAGCATTATAAAGAGGACAAATAATATCAATATTCAAATTATCACATCCCATGAATGACCGTATTTCTAATCTCTTTCCTATTAGTAACAACTAGATTATATCAAATATAGAAGAAGAATTGCAACAAAATCATAGGATAAAAGAATGAAAAAGAGGTTGACAATTACAATACAAAGACATTTTTCATTCGTTTTTCTTTATTTTAAAGACGCTTTTGAATTTCTATCCACAAAAAAAAGAAGATAAAGAATCTTCTTTTTAAAAGTAAAATTAGTCAGCCTTATTTTGATATTTACTATTGAATTCTTCAAAAGTACTATGTACATCAGCGATACTATCTGCAGATTTTATTGCCTCAATCGCTGGTTCACATTCCTCTGCCCAGAAATAATCTGATTCATTAAATGATCCCTTTAAATCTTCAATTTTCTTAACATAGAAACTTTTTTCTGCAGATAAAATAGCTTGAATTGCATTTACCTTTAAAGTAACCATTTCAACTTCACTCGTTGCTTGCTTAATATTTTTTACTGCAGTTTCTACAATACTTGTAATATTAGCCTCTACACTTTGACTAGCTTTATACCCTTCTAATTCACTAACAGCTGCTTCTGCGTTTGACTTCCAAGCAACATCAACAGGACTTGCATCTTTAAATGCCTTATTAGCAGCGGTTACGTCTTTGGCATTGTTAATAGCTGTTTTTGCTTTATTATAATTTGCTTGTGATAATAATTGGTAATCAACCGCCTTACCACCATTATAAACCTTATCTAACTCAGCTTGGGCTTTTGCTTTTACAGCATTCAAAACGGAACTATTTGCTGTTTCTATAGCTTTAGAAACTTCATCGCGAGTCTTAGCATCGCTTATTGCACTTTTACCAGTTGTAATCGCAGTATTTACTTCTGCCTTTTCTATTTCTGTCATCTTTGTATATACATCTAAAGCCTCTACTGTTGTTTTTAAAGTTGTTAAATCCGTCTCAGCATTTTTTTGTATATCACTAAGTAAGGCTACTTTACCATTTGCGGTATTATAAGCAGCTACAATTTTCGTAACTCTTGCATCCATTATATTTTCAATGGTATCTTCAGCAGTATATTTAACAGCTTCTTCAAGTTCTTCTATCGCTGTTTGATAATCTGTAGAAGATAAATATTTAACATCTTTTCCATCTTTTTGACCATCTTTATATAAAGTATCTAATTCAGATTTTGCCGCATTCTTAGCAGCTACGACTGCATTTTCAAGGGCTTTTTGATATCTTGTAGCTACAACATCTGTAGATGAAGCTGTTTCAATAAGTTCAATTCCAGAATTTAAACTATCCAATATTGCTGATTGAATTTCAATATTGCTACTCGCTTTTGTAGATAATCCACCCAAAGCTACTATGAAGTTACTTACACTACTTGTTTTAGCAGTTCCTAATCCAACTAAAGCCTGCTTATCGCTTGGAATACTTGCAAATTCTGTTACTGTAGTACTTAAAGCTTGAATAACTTCGGCAACACTCTTTGCTTCATTAATTGCTTTTGTACCTTTACTCATTGCTGCTTCATATTCTTTTGCTTTAATAGTATAATCTTCGGCTTTATATTCTTTCTTTAATTGACTTAAAGCATCTTGTTTTGCTGCTTCTAGTTTTAAATCACCTGTTTTAACTAATCGGAATTCGATAGCTTCTACTCTTTTTGCTTGCCCTTCGGTTCCAGCCATTTTTCCTTCATCTGTCCAATCGGTCCATCCTAAATCTTCTATATGAACCTTGTATTGAAGTTTGTATCCTTTTTCTGTTAGACCTTTTGAACGAACACGAATCGCTTCAAGTCTTTGTGCTTTTCCTTCAGAACCAATGACATCTGTTTCTTTTAGATTATTTTTCCATCCTTCGTTCTCAACATGTACATCGAAAGTTAATTCTACACCATCTAAGTTCTCACGTTGTACTTTGATTGCCTCAAGTCTTAAGGCTTGCCCTTCTGTTCCAGCATATTTTCCAATTCCAACCATATTTTGCCATCCAATGTTTTCCACATGGGCACTATATTTTAGATTTGGAGCTTCTTCGGCTTTAGGGTTTGCTAATGGTATTACTGCTGATCCTGCAATAATAGCTGACATAAGCAAACTTGTTCCTATTTTTCTTTTTGCACTTTTTTTCATTTTTTCATCCCTTCTGTTTTTTCCATTTCTGGAGCTATATTCTCCCACTTATTTTCAAAATATTATAATCCTTTCTTAATATATAAATTTGATAGAAAAGCAATACAACTTATATATTAAAATGGTTATAATACAAGAAAAATATTGTTCAGGAGTGTGACCCTCTGTCAATATAC
>CAJTSN010000066.1 GCA_910578745.1 uncultured Bacilli bacterium | reverse complement strand
TTAAAATATTCCCCTTCATCTAAATATAGGGTTCCTTTTTTATCTTCATATTTCGTTAAAATTTCTTTTAAAATATTGACATAATTATTCAACTTTTCAAATGTTTTTAAAGTGACATATACCTTATTTCCATCATTCATCATCAGGCTAAAACGTTTATCATCTACCTCATTGGGATCATACTTCATCTCAGAAATACGTATATATACGCTATTATCTAACTTACTTATTTTTTCTTTTAAAAGCTCATACAATGTATCTGGAACATAGTTTAAAAGAACGGGAATATTGAATTGTTCTTCGACTTCTGTTCCATCCTGTAAAATCGTTTTCTCTCTAGAAGCATCAAAAAAAAGAGGCGTATTTTCATCAATCATGATATAAAATTCCCTAAAACCCTTCTTTTTTACCCTTCCATTTTTTATATAGACATTTTCTTTTAAAGACTGAACAATTTTACTCTTTGAAGTACCAAGATAAGAGGGATATTCTTCTAAATGTGCTATTTCAAGAATTTGTTGATCTGTCAAAATTGTATTTCCTGATATGAAAATGGTTTGAACTGGAATAGACCATATAAGTGAACCAACCCAATAAAAAAAGGAAAGAAACAAAAGAATGAAAAATACACGACCAAAACGAAGTTTTCTTCTTTTTACCTTTACCACTTTTTTTTGAGGCATTCTAGGTGAATAACTTCCCCGTTTTTGTGGTTGAGTCTGTCGTTTTTTAGAAGAAGTGATTGGCCTCTTCTTTTGCTTCATTCCTTGTTTTGACATATTATCCCTCTTTTATTCTACAATTTCTTGTTCTAATACTAAATTTATATTCAATTTTTCGAATGCATCTTTTTGAATTTTTTGAATTAATGCAACGATATCCTTTCCTGTTGCTCCTTTTTTATTTACAATAAAATTCGCATGCTTTTCGCTAACCATCGCCCCTCCTATAGAAAAACCCTTATACCCTAATTTTTCAACCACTTGCCAAGCTGGCATATCTTTTGGATTTCGAAAAACACTCCCAGCACTCGGTAACTCTAAAGGTTGTGATTCCATTCTCCTCTTTTTTCGATCCTCGACAATTTCATATAATAAAGTACTTTTAGAAGGCTTCAATAAAAACTTTCCTTCTAAAACGACATACCCCGGATTTTCTTTAAAAAAAGAAGTTCGATAATGAAAATCCATTTGTCGATTTTTTAAGGTCATCACCTCTAGGGAAGGGGTCAAAACGGTTGCTTCTAATAAAACATAGCCGATATCACTTTGATAAGCACCTGCGTTATTAAAAATAGCTCCGCCAAGAGTCCCTGGAATTCCTGATGCAAATTCTAAACCACTTAATCCTAATCCAACGGTTTTTAAAGAAAGTCGCATAAGGGAATATCCTGCACCTACTTTTACTTGATTTTCTATGATTTCCAATTTATTAAAATATTTTAGATGAATCAAAACTCCTTCATATACAGAATTTTTGAAAATTAAATTACTTCCTCCACCCAAAATTTTATGAGGTATATTTCTTTCTTTTAAATAAGACAGTATTGTTTTTAAATCAGCAATGGTTCTGGGAAAAACTAAAAACCTTGTTATCGTTTCTAAATGATATGTTGTATAGTTTTTAAGGGAAACATTTTCTAACACATCCCCTATTTTTAAATCCTTCATTTCCTTAACGTTCATACTTATCTCCCAACTAATATCTCTATCTCTTCTACAATCTTTGTTGCACTATTTGGAATGTGTAGACCTTTTAATGCCTTTTTCATCTCATGAATTTTGTTCGAATCTAGAAGAAGCTCATCGATTTTTCTTACTAGAATATCGCCTTTTAATTCACTTTCTTCTAATAGAAGAGCTGCTTTTTTATTCACTAAATCCATTGCATTTTTATATTGATGATTTTCTGGTACATAAGGAGATGGAATTAAAATCGAAGGAACTTGTAAGGCTATAATTTCACTTAATGTAGAAGCGCCTGCCCGTGATACCATCATATCCACATTTTTCATAAAACCTGTCATATTATCAATATAAGGAACTGCTTTTACATTATTTGGAAATGTATGTTTTTTTAATTCTTCTTCATAGTTTTTTCCTGTAACAAAAATAATTTGATAAGGTTTATTTTTGAAAAGAGTCATTGTTTTTATTAAAAAATCATTCATTTTAGAGGAACCTAAAGAACCCATAACAAATAAAACACATTTTTTTTGTTTCTCTAACCCCAACTTTTGTTTATCGACTTCTTTTGAAGATACGGCTTCTTCACTACAGGGATTTCCTGTGAAAACCGTTTTGTAAGAAGGAAAATATTTCGTTGATGACTTAAAAGATACCCCTATTGTATCTGCATATTTACTTAAAAAACGATTTGCTTTTCCTGGTACTGAATTTTGTTCATGAATAAATGTCTTATATCCCATTTTGTGAGCCATATAAATAACAGGTCCTGTGACATAACCACCTACTCCAATTACAATATCTGGTTTAAACTCTTTTATATATTTTTTAATATCTTTTAAACTTTTTAAAAAATAACGTACTGTCTTTATATTCTTAAATGGATTTTTTCGGTTAAATCCGTAGATTTCAATACTTTTAAAAGGAATTCCATGTTTTGGAATAATATCTTTCTCCATCCGATTGTGTGTTCCAATATATAAAAATTCACTATCTGGATGGCTCTTTTTTATTTTATTGATAATAGCTAATGCTGGATAGATATGTCCACCTGTTCCCCCAGCTGTTATGACTACTCTCATACAATCACCCACTCCATTATACCATAATTATATGCGTTTTAATACTACTTAGAAATAAAAGAAAAGTAAAGTAAACCTTTTTCTTCCTTATTTTCTAGAAGTTTTAAAAAGGAACAGAAAAAAGTCGAATATATAATTCTATCGACTCCCTTCCTTAAAAAATTCTCTATTCTATTTTATATCTTTTTGTAACTTTTTTTGTTTTCCATTTTCCTTATTTTTCTTAATGCAACAAGATAGTAGAATGACGAATATACCACTTCCTATTCCAATTAGGATAGGCTTTGTGCAATTTAGGTTGCCATTATATATCTGTTCTCCTTCTATCTGCACATTCATGTATGAAACGTTTTTAGGATTCGGCATGAAATCTTCTATTTGTTCATCAGGCGTAAATTCTATTTCAAAATTATCGATATCCTTAAATACTATCTCTTTTAGTTTCTCACTATAATTTTCTTTTTCTAAAGCATCTTTAGATAATAGATACTCGTTTAAATAAGTATGAAACACTTCATCATTATCATCATTTGTCAAATCAATATAAGCATATTCTGAATCAAGTGCAATCAAATTCCATGCATGACCACCATAACCCAAATTACTAAATCCTCTCATTTTATAAACAGGTAAATGGGCCTTTTGACATAAAACGGTCATTAAACTCGCATAATTTGTACAAATTCCATCTACTTCTATCTGTCCATTTTCATTTAGGACACTTGATAACGGATACTCATTGTAATAGGATGATTTGAAACTAATGCCATTATATCCATGATATATTTCTGCTTTCACTTGTTCATCATAACGAATATGTGTGGTAATGTAATTTATAATTTTAACTAATTTGTCCCAATCATCTAAATCTTCTATGTGCATATCATTTATAATTTGGTCTATTTCTGTATTTATCTTTTGATATTGTAAAATATTGTTATCCTCATAAAAATAAGATGGTAATCTATCAAAACAATTTAAAAACATAACACCTTCTAATTCATTCAAATAGGGCTTATCCATAATAATTTCTTTATGAATCGTACCTATTTCAATTTGTTTTCCAGCGTATAATAACTTTGAAATGCTGAAACCTAAACATAGGGTGTGAAGTGAATTTTGGTTTATATATTCTATGTCTTCCTTCGTAAGATTTTGGGCATTAAGCAAAGTTAAATATTCTAGATTTGTATAATGGGTTAAAAAGGATAAATCCTCTATTTTATCCATATCTATTCTTAAATGCGTAACTTGTGCAAGTGCTTCGATTGTAATATGATAATTTTCCTTCGTATTCTCATCTGAAGGATTTTGAAAAAGGAATACTGGATTGTCATAAATAGAATGCATTTCCTCTTCAGATACTTTTACCACAGTTTCTAATCCTTTATGGTATTCTCTACATAAGGAAATACCACTAGAACAAAGTATAGTAGATAAAGCAAGACTAGCTATTCTTAAGCCTTTCTTTCTCTTTTTAATTATATATTTATCATTTCTATCCATTCAAACTCCTCAATTTTCTTTATTCCGTTTTTATTTTCTTTTTTGATAAGAAAGAGAAGCAATTTCTTCTTGAATTTGTTCTTTTTCCTCTTCGTTAAAATAACCTCCACATAAAATACCATCTAGAGAAATATTCTGAACAGAAGTACTGTTTCTAAGTACTTTTGGTCTAGAAATAGAAACACCTGAAATAGAGTATGTTCTATCATCTATTTTATAGAAATCAAGGATATTCTCTTCTAATAATGAACTTCCTTGTTGCAATTCTACCTTCTTTGCCTCTAACAGATAATCCATTTCTTCTTTTGTAAGTGGAAAATTATCTTTTATTTCCATTGTTGGAATTCCAAGTAAACGTAAAATCGTTTTCTCATTAACTTTTTTATTTTCTTTATCCAATAATAATCTTATATCAAACATCTCATTTTCAATCATTTGATCTAAAACTTGAAAATAAGATAGATCTGTTAAAGCACGTTCTTGATAACATAAAAGTTCTGTAATATCTACCTTATAGTTTGAAATAAGGGCCATATTTTCTTTTAAATTTTTAGATAAAAAAGCATCTGGATCACGATTGGAAACAACTTCTAAATCAATGTTTCTCTTTCGTAACAATTTTATATTTGAAAGATACAATTCTTTGTCACTTGTAAAACAACTTGGATGTTGTTGAAGAAATTCTACCCCTATAAAATAAGATTCTTTTATGACTTCTTCAATAGTTTGTAATGAAACAGACTCTTCTATAGGAAGTTTATATGTTTCTATATAAAGTTTCCTTTTTTCTTCTTGCTCTTTTTTAGAGTATACCTTTTTATTTGAAAGTTTTTCTTGTCTTTCCTTTACGATTTGGTGGTTATGAGAAATGAGAAGAATTAAAACTTTCTCCAATTCTTCGTGTGAAAAATTCTCTTTTAATTCAGCTGCATAAATTTCAAACAATCGGTCTATATATTTTTTTGGAATATACTCCTTTTTTTCCATAAGGTCATCTGCACAAGTTAAAATTCCTCTCATCTCTTCGGCATCAATTAGATCCTTCTTAAATAAAGCCAAATGTTTTTTAGCTGCCTCATATACAGCGAATAAAAAATCATAAAGAGGTTTATTTTCCTCTCTTGTCATTAAACTCGTAATTATCCCGTCCTCGGCTATCGCTTGTGCAAATTCAGGATAGGAATTTAAAATATTCGAAACATAAAAAAGATAATTTGGTATTTCATTTTCTTCCGCAAGAATTGTAAATACGAGCCCTAAATCATCATAAGGAATTTTAAAAACACTCACAATATCTTTTACATTCAATTTATTTACAAAATGAGAAAATGCTATAATTTTTTTCTTTAGTTCATCAAAAGTTTCTAAATCCATTATTTCAATTTTTGCCATTGCTTTTCTTCCTTTCCTACTTTTTGTATATTCTGTTTTTCTTCTAAAAGCTCCCTCAATAGTTCTTGGAGAATCTGTTGTTCTTCTAAAGAAGTATACACTTCTTTCTCTAAAAGAATTTTTTCTAGTTCAATTTCATAAAGAATTCGAATAAGAACTTCATTTTTTAAATCTCCCATTAAAGTAAGCGCTAAAGAATTTTGTCCATCTTTTAATAAACTACGAATATATTGTACTTGTTCTTGTGTAACGTTCGATGTACTTAATACAGGCCCCTTTTTATGAGAAGGATATTCTCTTTTCTTGTTCATTCTTAATGGAAATAAGGAAACCTTTGCCTCTTCCTCATCCGTAAGTTGTTCTTCTAGTTTCTCATACTCTATATGCGTTTGTTTAGCCATTTCAAGATAGATTTTTATCCATGTTTCATCTATATGTCCTATAAGATGCACGACATCATGAAAAATATCTTCCATATTGATTTCTATATCTGTTTTTGAATTTTTCAATTTTCTAAGACAAGTTTCTAAATTCTTTAAAATATTTTCTAATGATTCCTGTATTTTTAATATCTCTAGATAATGTTGTTGTACTTCACATTCTCTTTCAACTGGAAAAGGAATATTTTCTTTCTTAAAGGAAATGCAAGACATCTTTTTCTTCTTCAATTGATTTATTCTTTCTTCAATTTTGACAATCGTATCCATAGCAAGTCCACTCAAATTGGCTTGT
The DNA here is from genome assembly GCA_910578745.1 of uncultured Bacilli bacterium. GTDB lineage: Bacteria > Bacillota_I > Bacilli_A > RF39 > UBA660 > CATOJL01. Next base: position 299 of record CAJTSN010000066.1, on the reverse strand, counting down.
GTTAGAAAAGTATTTATTAACTCATCTTGCATTAATATCGGATTTTCCTCGACACATACAAAAATCGTTTTCATTCTAGCAAAAATATTTGCTTCTTCTAAAAATAAAGATTGTATATATCGTCCCTCTTTGATCTTTTTTAAAATATCATTTATTAATTCTTCAATCATTTTTTCTCCTCCATAAGGCACTATTATAACAAAAACAAAAATATATGAAAAGAAAAATATGCTTTTTTTCGCATATTTTCGTAACTATTCAGACGTAAAAATAAAAAGTGGTATTAAAAGATGCTGCTT
>CAJTSN010000065.1 GCA_910578745.1 uncultured Bacilli bacterium | reverse complement strand
TCATTAGAGATAAAAACAGAAGGAGTAATGGATAGAGTAGAGCACTCACTACAAAGCCTCTTCTCATATTAACCACTTACCCTTGCATAGTAATAACCATTACTCATCGTGATTTTTCCCCCATTTGCTTTTATAAGAACCACTCGACTATTCCCAACACTTTTATCTAAAACAAGAGTTCCACCTGTAAAGGTATCACTAATCCCTCCTGTTTCACTATATAGAAGATAATAAGCATTTCCTATTGTATTGATTTCGGTTCCTTTTGAAGCACTCCATGTCATACTGGAAAGAAGCGTTGGTTTATTTTTAATCTCTTCTACCTTTTGACTCACGACTTCTATTCTTTCTCCAAGTGTCTTTAACGACTGATTAATGACTTCACAGTCACAAGTCACACTATCAAAGATTGAATTTTTGGTATCCAACTTCATATGGTTTATGAGTGTATCCTTTTTATTTAGACTCAAAAACACTGCCATGATGCCAGTTACAGTTACTAAAATGGGGTACAATGCAATCACTATAAATCCATTTTTCTTCATACAATCCTCCTTTAAAAGGAGAATACGACAAAAACAGTATACTCTATTCCAAGTAAAACAACGTATTATAAAAATACATGCATGCGGAATAAAATATACTGTTTCTATATCCTATTCGTCCCTGCCTATAATATCCTATAGTCAGTATACACTTATGTAAAATATTTTGTCAAGTGCTTTTTTTTTGCTATTTTTGACATTTTTCACACAAAAATTTCACACAAAAAAGAAGATTTTGTTAGAAAATCCTTTATTTATCCATTAAAAAAAAGTAATTTTTGACATTTCTTACTCTTCTAATAATTCACTAAGTGTGACTATATCTAAATTTTTTGTTTTCAAATAATTAATAATAAGTGGTAACTCCTCTTCTAATATCTCATTGACATGAAAAGAAATAATAGAACCATTTTTTACACTTTTTTTAATTTCAGAAAGTGGTCTCGCTTCGGTAATAATAGAAGGTTTTATAGTATGTATTTTTGAAGAAGAACAAAGAAGCAAGGTTTCTTCACTAAACGAATGATCATAACAATAAGTCTGTTTTGTCACTTTTTTTATTTTTGAAGTGAGCCACGAAAAGGACGAATCACTATAATCATAATTTAAACTTAAATTCCCGATTTCATGACCATAGGATACAATTGTATTCAATTTTTCGGCTTCATAATAGTAAAAGTCTATAAAAATAGTCGCTTTTACATTTTTTTGTTTTAAAATTTTGAAAATAGTTGTTAAATCGGTTTGTTTTGTCGCTAAAAAGAGAAAAGCAACTTGGTTTTTTTGTTCATTTCCACTAATTACAAATTTATCATATGTATTTTTAATCGAAATTGAAGGTTCTGTATCCATTAATGTAATTAGTGATTCATTAAAACGACCATAGCGTTTCATTTTACTATAACTTTTATCTAAATCAATTTTTTTTCCCTTCTGTCCAGGAATAATTGTTTGATCCACAATAATAGCATCTTGCGCATCGACTTCATATTCGATTCCTTTTCGTTTCAATTCAATCATAATTTCATCATATTCTTTTACAACACTCACTGTTTTTTCTGTATAAATAAAGCTAAAACACATTAAAAGGACAAAACCTAAAATTTCAAAAAATTTTTTCAAGAGAATCACCACTACATTATATGATGTTTATTCTAAATTATAATTCAAATGCACTAGTTTTGGCTCTACAAATAACCCATCTTTTCGAATTAATTGATCATCAAAATAGAGTTCTCCTCCTCCATATTCGCTTCGCTGAATTAAAACAAGATCCCAATGAATTTTAGAATCATTTCCATTGGAAGCATCATCATAACAAGATCCCGGTGTAAAGTGAATACTTCCAATAATTTTTTCATCGAATAAAATGTCCCCCATTGGATTTAGAATCAGAGGATTTAATCCTAAAGAAAATTCACCTACATATCTAGCTCCCTCATCGGTATCAAAAATCTTATTTAATTTTTCGTTATCTCCATCACAAGTTGCCTCTATAATTTTTCCATCTTTGAACGTTAAACTGACATTAGAATACACTTCTCCTTGATAAGGACTTCTCGTATTATAAGTAATTTTCCCATTTACAGAATCTTTAATAGGCGCTGTATAAATCTCACCATCTGGTAGGTTACAAGTTCCAAGACAAGGAACAATATTCATATCTTTAATCGAAAAAGTTAAATCGGTATTTGGAGATACAATTCTTACTTTATCTGTTTTCTCCATTAATTCTTTTAAAGGAAGTAATCGCTCTTTTAAATCGTTATAATCTAAATTCATCACATCCATCGCATAATCGAAATAAGTCGATGTTTTCATACTTGCTTTATAAGCATCTAAGCGAGAAGGATAATTTAAAAGAACCCATTTTCGTTCATTAATACGAATATGACTTGATTTTTGTAATGCTTCTCTAATCTTTCTTGTTTTTTCACTGTCAACTTCTTTATGTTCATAATCATTGGTCGTATAACGGATGGTAATGAAAGCATCAAAGTTTTCTACATCTTCCATACCCTCTTTTTTTAAAAGTTCTAAACGTTCCTCATTTGTTGTACTTTCAAGTAAAGCAGAAATTTCTGGTTCGGTAAATCGAATACTCGCTACCCCTCCTTTTTCAGTAATATCTTCTATTAATTTTAAAAGAAGAGGTTTTGTTTCTAACATTCCTGTAATTAATACTTTCTCCCCCTTTTTAATATTTAGAGAGTATTCTACGATTTTACGACTTAATGCATTTATTTTTTCCTGCATACGCTTCACCCTTTCTATAAAAAGTCATACTATATTATGAAAGGAGGACGAATATGTACTCAAATATGTCTAGTGTTCCAAATTCATATTCTTCCATGCCAAGTAGTATGACTGCATCTAATATGGCTTATGATGTAAATAGTAGGAATATGTCATCTTCTCCTATGTCTTATGGTTCTATGTCAAATTCGAATCAAAACCGTTTTATTGGTGGTGGCTTTCTAGGACCATTTGTTTTAGGAGGAATTACTGGAGGATTACTTGCTCCAGCCTTCTACCGCCCATACCCAGCTTACAATCCATATCCATATTATGGACCATATTGGCGCTAAAATACAAAAGATGTGTATTTGACGGGAAGAAAAGCTATAAAAATCAAAAATTTTATAGCTTTTTTGCATAGAAACAATGAAAAAAGAATTTCTCGTGAAACTTGCAAATATCTTGTATTCAACTTTTTTTTTTGCTATAATGACCGTAGGAGGATGGTAGCATGTTTTCAAAGTACGATGAGATTTCTAAACTAATTCGCAATTATATTGAAGCATCACTCGTAAAACCAATGATGGATGTTACCATGTTGAACAAGCATCTTGTAGAAAGATACGGTATTTCTTTATCAAATATGGACGCTACGAATTTAACCAATCGAATTGCAGCGGTTAAAAAATTAAGAAGTGAGTTCGCACTCAAAAATCAAAATAGTTTTAAACAAGATGAAGCGGTTTTGAATGAATTAAAAAGGCAAGAATCTTTTATTGTCGAAGAAGAAGGAAGAGTTCGAGAATTTGGATATATACTAGCCAATAAAATCTGTATCATGATTTATAAAGGGCCTCTTACTATAGATACAATGAAAGAATTAAAGGAACATCACTATGATGGTACTTATGGAAATACAACGATGATGCAAATGTATGCTCTTTATAATGAGAAGCAAAGATTGGAAACAGATAATGAAAAATTAAAGTCAGATATTGCAAAGAAAGACGCACTCGTAGATGCCTTTAGACAACAATATACTGAACAATATCATAATTTGCACGAATACAAGATTAGAAATGAAAATTTATCGCATGAAAATGAAAATTTAAAAGAAGCACAGCAACAAATAAGGCAGTGCATCAGTGATCAGGGGTTAGCTCTTCAACTCTTAAATCAAAATGTCGTATCTTTTATGCAAAGTTATGCAGTAAATATGAATTCTTTTTCTACTACTCCTGTTGAAAATAAAGGAGTAGAACTTCAAAAAGCGGCTTAAAAGTCGCTTTTTTTATCTATTATTCTGTTTGATTCTTATTTTTTATAAATTCTCGTAACATTTTCGTAAGAGCCCTTTTTTCAATTCTAGAAACATAACTTCTCGATATACCAAGTTCTTTCGCAATTTCTTTTTGTGTTCGTTCCTCTTGATTATTTAATCCATATCTTTTTTCAACGATTTCTTTTTCTCTTTCTGTTAAAACAGAAAAATAAGTGCTTAATAAACTAATATTATTTTGGTTATGAATATCCATAGCAAAGTCTGGATTTGGTGTTTTTAAAATATCTAAAAAACTAATTTCATTACCATCTTTATCAAAACCAACAGGTTCATTTAAACTAATATTTTTACTATTTTTTTTATTTCCTCTAAAAAACATAAGAATCTCATTTTCAATACAACGAGCACAATAGGTTGTTAATCTTGTTCCTTTACTTCCTTTAAAACTATCGATTCCTTTAATTAAACCAATGGTTCCAATACTAATTAAATCATCGGAATCTTCACTTTTATGATCGTATTTTTTTACAATATGAGCCACTAATCGTAGATTATGTTCAATTAATTTATTTCGAGCTTCAATATCCCCTGCAAACATTTTTTCTAATAAAAACGTTTCTTCTTCTTTTTCTAAAGGATCGGGGAACATATTATTTGAATAGGCTGCTGTAAAGATATAAAAATCTTTAAATAAATATTTTAACCACTTTAAAAGCATAAAATCACTCCTAAATCATCTTATGCTTTTTTTATCGAATTCATTTCTATTTTATATTTTTATCATATTCAATATCAGACACTTCATATTTTTTATGGGTTTTAATAAAAGAAAGGACTTTGGTTGTCACCCAACCAATAATCGCTAAAATAATAAAGTATACAATACCCCAAGCATCAAAAGTTGGCTTTGATTCGTTAAACAATCCTAAGACGGACGCACCTGCACTCATGGATGTAACAATTGCCAAATTATTGATGGAATTATTGGTTACATCTGACTTCACATCTTTGATAGCCGATTTTGCTGCACTCACATACGTTTGGGTCATATCCCATAAATATTGAATATATTTTAAAGTATCATTAAGCGTTTCATAACGATATCCTGAAATAGCTAAAAACTCAACCAGTTCACTATCCGATTTAGCAATCCGCTCTCTAGTAGAGATGTAAGTGCTCATTTGATTAATACGTCCATCAATTAAATTGATGGTTTTACTATATCCATCTAGTTTACTCATGAAAGCAATAATTTCAGAACCCTTCACATTTTTTCTCTCTTCAATTTTATCAATTTTCTCCCAAATGATACGATGAAGATTCAAATATCTGTGGAGTTGTCCTTTAAATTCACGAATAAAGACTTGTTGTTCAATATATTTTTCAATATTTTCTAAGGATTGTTGTTTATTATTTATGAAGTAGTATTTATCTCCTCTTATGACACTATATTTCTCACAAGTAAATTCAAAATATTTTTGGTTATCCCGACTTGCTAAAATTTTTAAAATATCGTCTCTTGTCGCATTTTCACAAACAATAAAATAAGGATAAATGGTTTCAATATTTGCAAGCTCTTTTGGTACTGGAGCTCCTAAACTAAATAAATAGTTTAAAGCGGGAGATAATCTTGTTTCATAATATTCTTGCACCTTATCTATATCTGCAAATAAAGTATCCTCACTTACATTTGTATTATTGACAGTGATTAAACCATCCTCAAAAATTTTAACTTGAATATTTAAAGCCGTTGTAAAAGAAACATATTCTTCTCCAATCACTCCATATTCAATTTTTCCTATTTCTAACTGTTTATGTAATTCTTCTAACTTATTTTTATCCAATTCTAATTGTGAATCACGATTTCTTAAAAAATCATAAATTTCTGTTAATTGCAACATTGTTCTTTGAAACCAACCACCAATATACACATTACTAATTTTCATAAATACACCTCTTTATATTTTTTTTGAAAAAAATCCAGCATCATCAAGAGTGAATCCAAATCTTTTATAACAAGCATGAGCTGCCACTCTTATATTATTCGACCATAATTCCATTTTCACACAACCTTTTTTCTTACAAACGTTTTCAATTTCGGTAAGCATATGGGTTGCTATTTTAAAACGTCTATACTCTGGCTTCACACAGACATGATTTAAAATGGCATAAGTCATCATAGGTTGATACATCGTTTCAATAATTGTAATTTTAGTGTGAGCGATTACTTCTTCTCCAACGACTCCAATGATATAAAGATCTCTACCTGTATCTTTTGTTCTTTGAAACACTGCTTTTGCGTAGTCTAAAGGAGTATCCTCATCAAAACAAGCATTACATAACTTAATAATTCCTTCAATATCCTTTTCCTCTGCTATCTTAAAACGTACTTCCATACTATCACTACTTTCTATTTTTATTATAACGTATCTATATAGATTGTCAAATGTTATTTACAAAATGGTGTAAAGTAAAAAACAGTAGTTTCCCACTGTTTTACATATACTTTGTCATTGATTTCATCATCTGATTGACTTGTTTTTGACTAGGAGTTCTACCCATCTGCGTCATCATTGCTTTAATCATTTGTTCATTGATTGGTGGATTTTTTTTCATATATTTTTCCATATATTTTTTAGCGATTAAAAAACCGATCACCAAACCTACGATGAGTCCTCCTACAATTTTCAATATATCAAATAATAATTCCATTCTATCACCCTCTTCTTCCATTTTACTAAAGTTTTATCTACTTTACAACCAAAATAAAAAGAATAAGCAAAATTTATGTAACTATTCAGACGTAAAAATAAAAAGTGGTATTAAAAGATGCTGCTTTTTATT
>CAJTSN010000064.1:2596-7276 GCA_910578745.1 uncultured Bacilli bacterium | reverse complement strand
AAATCAATAGTGGTTTTATAGAAGAAGCGAATTTACGATTTAATTCTTACTATGTACATTATGAAATGGATATGACAACCAAGAAATTCAAAACTTGTACATTCCAAAAAGGATTTTTAGACAAATGCGATGGAACAGGGGAAGTGAAACCAGTAGATCCAAATGTACCAGAAGAGCCAAAAAGGGAATTAGAGGAAAAATTAAAATTAGGTGATTACATAAGGTATACTCCAGTGAATACATCTTATACCTTATCTATGGAAGAAACATTCTATAATAAAGAACAAACCCTTTATCCAAATGAACTAAATCTATGGAGAGTCATACGTAAAAATGAAGATGGAACAATAGATTTAGTATCAGATCAGGTTTCTAGTACAGGTGTTACTTTAGGAACAAATGGAACAATTAGTGAACAAAATGCGTACAAAAATGCGATAGGAGTACTTAATAAGGCAGCAAAAGCATACGAAACAGAAGGAATAACAGTTGGATCACGGCATATGGGATATGACGGAACTGTGGAGGAGTTCTTGAGTGAAATCGCATCTGATTATAACGTTGATACTGGATATGAGACAGATGTAGAACTTGTAAATACAGCATTGAAATCGTTAACCGTTTCAAAAGCAGGGGATGCTACCTATGCACGTGCAAATTATTGGTTGGCCTCTAGAGCAGGGTATGTAAACGGTAATGGAACCTATTTGCTATTTTGTATAAGTTTAAGAGGAGAAGTTGGTTCTACTTCCGTAGGAAATCTCCACAATTTTCCTATACGTCCAATCGTGGTATTAAATTCATCTTTATCCATAAGTGCAGGAGAAGGAACATTTGATTTACCTTATGAGCTCATGAAGGAAGGATGAGTGTAAGTAAAATGAAAAGAAAAGGTTTTACGTTAATTGAACTTTTAGCCGTTATAGTAATACTTGCTGTCATTGCACTGATAGCCGTACCTGTAATACTAAGTTTAGTTGATAAATCTAGAAGAAAAGCAGCGGAAGAAAGTGCGGTTTTGTATGTAGATACCATCGAGAACATGCTTATGTTAAATAATGTCGAAAATACAGATGGAAAAACATATAAAGTAAAAGGAAGAACGGTAGTTGATGAAAACGATAAGGTCATTTTGAATTTAGAAATTAAAGGAGATGTTCCTTATAATGGTGTAGAAAATGTCATTAAAATCAATAGTGGTTTTATAGAAGAAGCGAATTTACGATTTAATTCTTATTATGTACGTTATGAAATGGATATGACAACCAAGAAATTTAAAACTTGTACATCACAAAAAGGATTTTTAGACAAATGTGATGGAACAGGAGAAGTGAAACCAAGTGAGCCAGAAGGACCTAAAGGTGATGGACCAACCATTGAAATGGCACAAGATAAAACCTATTTAGCGACTGTTTATCTAGATCCAACGGATATAAGTCGAAAGTGTACAAAAGAAGAAGCACAAGCCAATGTAAATGAAAATGGAACCCCAACTGGTATTACAAGTGGATGTATGAAATGGTATGCTTACAAAGACGATGGTACGAATTATACAATGCTACTTGATCATAATACAACGGTTCATATCGAATGGAATGCAAGTTATGATATTACAGAGATGAAAGAGGTAGCTGAACGTTTAAAGGAAGATACAAATGCATGGGAAGATCGCATTAAGGCAAGCGTAAGGTTGATTGGTGCTGATGAAATTGCCGATTTAACAGGAGCCAGTCGAGAGGATACAATAAGTTGGTCAAAAGATAAAATATATGTTTCTACAGTTTATAATTCAAAAGAAAATGCATCCGATTTTTATTTTGATGGGAAAGGGGATAGTTATAATAATAATAGTGGGTGGCAAGCACAAAGTGCAAAGACCCCGGGTTCTAGTCAATATACATGGCTATATGATTATACAAGAGATTGTACACAGAGAGGTTGTAATGTAGAAGATAGTCATCTGTATCCATTCGTGCATGCCAATGTACCTCGTGAAGAGCAGATATGGGGTTATTGGACAAATACTTCGGTTTTGGGAACGAACAATATGATATGGGTTGTGAGTAGTTATGGTCAATTAAGTACCCAACAGGCAGGTGTATACAGTCGCTTTGGCATACGTCCTGTAATTGAAATTCCTAAACAATTCTTCTCTTAAAGGAAAATATGAAAAACATAGATTTAATAAAAGATTATTTGGATTATTTAAAGATAGATAAAAAGTACAGTACAAATACAATTCTTTCCTATGAAGCGAATTTAAATCATTTTTATCAATTTATAAATGGAAATGTTTTCACTACAAAACAAATACTTGTTTCTTTTGTAGAAAGTTTAAAAAAAGAAGGAAAGAGTCCTCGAACAATCGCGCATTATATTACAGTATTAAAAGAATTTTATAAATTTCTAGAACGTGAGGAGATTATTAAAGAAAATCCAACTTTCTATTTAGAACAACCTAAAATGAAGAAAAGTCTTCCTCATGTCCTTTCAGAGGAAGAAGTTACATGTCTTTTAGATATTCCACTTCGTAGTCCACTGGATTATCGAAATAAAGCAATGTTAGAAGTACTCTATTCATCAGGACTAAGAATCAGTGAACTTCTACACATAAAAATGTATGACATCAATTTAGAAGAAGCCACTTTAAAAGTAATGGGAAAGGGTTCAAAAGAGCGAATTACTCCTTTAGGAGATTATGCGATTTTGGCCGTAAAAATATATATCACAAATTATCGACCACTTCTTTTAAAAAAGAAAAAAAATGACTATTTATTTTTGAATTGTCGAGGAGAAGTTATGTCTAGGCAAGCCTTTTTTAAAATTCTTAAAAATCTTGCGATAGAAAAACAAATACAAACGGATTTTTCACCCCATACATTGAGACACTCTTTTGCAACCCATCTTCTCAAGTATGGAGCGGATTTAAGAAGCATTCAAGAATTGCTTGGTCATGCAAGTTTATCGACGACGCAAATTTATACACATGTTGTAAATGAAGAACTAAAGGATGATTATAAATTATCTCATCCACATGGAACTTAGGAGGAAAAAATATGCAAATACAAGAAAAAATATTTCGTGAATATGATATCAGGGGAATTTATGGTACCGATTTAACACCAGAATTTGCTTATCTTTTTGGAAAAGCATTTGGAAGTTTTATACAAGAGAGGGGAGAAAAACAAGTAATTGTCGGTTATGACAATCGTTCTTCTTCTCCTATTCTTTATGAAAGTCTTAGAAATGGAATACTAGAAACAGGTGCCGATGTCGTTGGATTAGGGCTTGTTACAACACCTATGTATTATTTTGCTAAAAAAGAACATGGGTATATGTGTGGTGTCATGATTACTGCAAGTCACAATCCAAAAGAATATAATGGGTTCAAAATTTCTTTCGATTTAATTGGAAATGCCTATGGGGAAAAAATACAAGAGTTTAAAAATTATTTATTAAAAGGAGAATTTAAAAAAGGAGTTGGAAATTACTATACACTTGATTGTAGAGAGGATTATATCAACTTGATGTGTTATGCCACCCATTTAGGTTTTCGAAAAGTAAAAGTTGTTGTGGACTGTGGAAATGGAACCGCTTCTATTATCATTAAAGATATTTTAGATCGTTTGAAAATCAATTATTTTCCTCTTTATTGTGAGAGCGATCCTGATTTTCCAAATCATCACCCTGATCCAAGCGTTCCTGAAAATTTGAAAGACTTATCCAATAAGGTAAAAGAACTTGGTTGTCACTTAGGAATTGCTTTTGATGGAGATGCCGATCGTATTGGATTAGTTGATGAGAATGGTAGAGTCATTTCAGCGGATTTAATTATGGATATTTTTTATCGCGACTTAAAAGATAAGATGCGTCCTAAAAAAGCGATCTATGATGTAAAATGTTCTAATGCTCTTGTATGGGATTTAAAGAAGATGGGGTATGAAACCCTTATGTATCGTACGGGAAACTCTTATATGAATGCGAAGATTATAGAAGACAATTATATGTTTGGAGGCGAATATTCAGGTCATATTTGGTTTAATGACCGTTTCCCAGCTTTTGATGATGGCATTTATGCAGGACTACGTTTAATTGAAATCTTAACCAATACAGATAAATCCATAAGTATGCTTTTGGATAATCTAGAAACATTTATTTCTACGAAAGAAATTAAAATTCCTGTCAAAGAAGAAGAGAAGAAAAATCTTGTTGAAAAAGTAAAAAATTATTGTATTCAAAAAGATTACAAAATAAATACAATTGATGGAGTGCGTGTCGAATTTTTAGATGGATTCGCTCTTGTTCGTGCATCGAATACAGGTCCAGATTTAACAGTTCGGTTTGAAGCGAGAAGTGAGGAGAGAATGTTAGCTTTAAAAGAAGAGTTTGAATCCTTACTCAAATAATATTTTAAAAAATCTCCCATAAAATGATATAGGAGGTTTTTTTACATGAATAAAAACATAGAAATACTAAATGAATATAATGCCAATATAAAGGTGGAAGTGAACAATCTTTCTAATTTAGTGCATAACGTAGAAGGAACTTTTTCATGGGAGATAAAGAAGCAATTGGAAGAGTACCATACAAAATTCATTTTCTTTTGCCATCCTGAATACTTCCTCAATATCCGTCACATTCAGTGCAACATGATCCAGTGCGCCGTTAACCAGTGTCGCC
>CAJTSN010000064.1:1224-2586 GCA_910578745.1 uncultured Bacilli bacterium | reverse complement strand
ATGTTAGGGGGCTATCCCATTACAAATCTTCTTAAAATTGAAGAAATATCCCAAATTAAATCGATGCAATCAAGAGAATACAGTAAGCGACAAGTTTTCGATGTCCTTGTAAATGATTTTTCTTATTTAAAGGAATATACAAAAGATTTAATCAAATACTTTTCCGATGAATTTGATCCATATACAAGTCACTTACTTCTTGAAATATTGATTTTTTTAGAACAAGAACTTTTTAAAGTACAGACACTTTTAAAGGAAAAATAAGAAAACGATTCCATAAAAAAGAAAAACAGTTTATAGTCTCCTTTTGTAGTTCCATTTAAAATTAAAATGAAATCCATACAAAGATAGTTGCAGAAAAAAAGGAACCTATGTTATAATGATGATAGAAAATAGAGGGAAATCATTATGAAAAAAAATACAAATATTATCTTACTTTTAATTTTAATTTTATCTGTAATTGCAGGCTACACATTACTACAAAAGGAGAACGATTCTACGTCCCTTTTTGTCATTGGAATTATGTTGTTTTTGTCTGTCTTGGTGTATGTAATTAGTTTAATTAAAAATTTAAAAAACGCAAGTGAACTGAAATATCGTGATAAATTGTTTCATTCGCTCGTTCAAAATTCAGATACAATTTATTTAATGTATGAACCCACCAAAGAAGAAATTATTTATATTACTAAAAATGTAGAAGAAGTCTTGGGTTTAAAAGACTTAGATTATGAAAAAAGGGTACCATCCTTAGTGAAAGAAATTTTAAATATTCCTATTATTGCTGATGAATTAAGAGTATGGAATAAAAAAACAGAATTTGTAAGTGGAATGGTGGCTTATCATAATGCAACTTATAACCATACACGTTGGATTAAGATAAAGATTTATCCATATAAAGATAAAAAGATGACTTATCATGTTATTTTAATCTCTAATGTAACTAAGGAACATGATAGGCAACATTTATTAGTGACCCAAGCGGCGGATATAAAATCAAGAGAACAGAAACTAAATCAAATTACAGCTTCCTCTTATGATGTGGAAATGACACTCGAAATTGGAACAGGAGTTTTCCAATTAAAAAATTTAAAAGAAGAAAATAATTATTTTGGGGAAAATCGAACTGGAAATACAGAAGTAGAACTTAAAAAAATTATTGAGACGTATGTCTATGAAGAAGATCAAGAAGTTTTGTTAGAAGAACTTAAGAAAAATACAACAATTCGTGAAAGACTAGAAGAAAATAAAGAAGTAGAACCTACAAGTGTAAAATATCGTATAAAAAGTGAAGAAGAGATTTGGTTAGAAAGTACTTTATTTTATACAAAAAGTAAAAATGGAATTTTTGTGACAATTCTTACC
>CAJTSN010000064.1:0-1176 GCA_910578745.1 uncultured Bacilli bacterium | reverse complement strand
AAGACGTTACAGAAAATGCAGAATATGTTAAAAAACAAAACACCCTTCTTCAAAAAGCTTTAGAAGAAGCAGAACGTGCAAACAATGCAAAATCGGAATTTTTGGCCATTATGTCTCATGAGATTCGTTCTCCCATGAATGTTATTCTTGGTCTTTCAGAATCGGCTTTAGCAGAAGAGATGGGACATGATTTAAGAGAAGATATTGAAAATATCAATACAACAAGTAATAATCTTTTAGATGTCATTGATGGCTTGTTGGATATTTCTAAAATTGAAACAGGAAAAATGGAAGTCAGTGAAAAAGAATATGATTTAGCGAACTTTATAAGAGAATTAGAAAATTTTACAAAAGAAAAGATTGGCAAAAAGGAAATTCAATTGGAGATGGCAATCGAACCTACTCTTCCATCGACTCTTTATGGCGATTTACCTAAGATAAGACAGATTTTACAAAATATACTAACGAATGCCGCACAATATACGGAGAAAGGCTCTATTATTCTTTCTGTAAAATGGAAAGGGACGAAAGATAATGGAAAGGTGAGTTTTCAAGTTACCGATACAGGTGTGGGAATTGAAGAAGATGAGTTAAAGATTATCTTTGATGAGAATGCGAAGAGAAGTGAAAAAAGTGAGTATGTAGAAGGAATGGGCTTGTATATTTCTAAAAAATATATTGACTTATTAAATGGAAAAATGGAAGTAGAAAGTACCTTAGGAAAGGGTTCTAGTTTTACAATAACTATTGGACAAAAAGTAATCAATGAAAAAGAAATCGGAGACATTTATGCACATACAACGATAAAAAAGAATATTAATGCTTTTGATGCATCTGATAAACGTATTTTAATCGTAGATGATGATACTTTAAATATTAAAGTAGCTATGCGTCTTTTAAAACCATATGGTGTGAATATAGAAAGTGTAAAAAGTGGACAAGAATGTATTCAATTATTGAAGGAAGATACCAACTTTGATTTAATTTTGTTAGATCAAATGATGCCAATGATGAGTGGAACAGAAACCCTTCATCATTTAAGAGACGAAAATATCAATATAAAAACCGTGATGCTTACAGCAGATGCTATGGTAGGGAAAAAAGAATTGTATTTAAAAGCTGGATTTGATGATTATTTATCAAAACCTATCAATACAGAAGAATTAAACCGTGTAC
>CAJTSN010000063.1:4347-7295 GCA_910578745.1 uncultured Bacilli bacterium | reverse complement strand
TCTTTTAATACCACTTTTTATTTTTACGTCTGAATAGTTACACTAAATTTAATATTCTTCCTCATTGTATCTCACATGATACAAATCACTTTTAGAAATTTCCTTATTCTTTTGTTCTATTACAGGCAAATCATTAATACTAGGTAAACCAAAATAATCTAAAAAATCATTCGTTGTTCCATATAAGGAAGGTCTTCCTGCTTCATCTGATTTTCCGATTTCCCTTATCAAATTTTTAGAAATCAGTTTTCGAATCATATGACCACTACTAATCCCCCGAATTTCATCAATTTTCACTCTTGTAATTGGTTGATTATAAGCAACAATAGCCAATGTCTCAAGAGCAGCTTGACTCAAAATACTTTCTTCTTCAATCACTAACTTCTTATAAAACAAACTATGCTCTTTTTTTGTTGTTAATTTTAAATGGTTTCCTAATACATAAAGTTGTATTCCTCTCTTTGGTGAAGAATAAATCGTAAATAATTCTTGTATCATTTCTTTAGCTTCTTCATAAGAAACTTCTAAAATTTCTTGCACCTTTTTTATATCGATACCATCTTCTCCTACAATAAAAAGTAATCCTTCTAATGCAGCTATTTTCATACTTTCTCACCCTTTAAGCTTAAATAAATTTCTTTAAAATTTTCATCTTGACTGAGTTCGATTTCCCCTTTTTTGCACATACTCAAAATAGACAAAAATGTCACAACCACATAATCTCTTTTTAAAACGGAAAACAAGGAAGAAAAACTTGCTCTTCTTCTACTTTTTAAAATGGAGCGTATTTCTCTACTTCTCGCCTTTACAGAGTACTCTTTTTTAGTAATTGTCGTCTGTAATGGTTTTTCTTCTTCTTTCCGTGTTAAAAACTTTTGAAAAGCCTCCATCAACAAAGCCACATCTAAGTCTAAATGTACATTTTCATCTTGATATTCCTTTAAACTTTCTCCTATTTTTGTATAAACTTGTTTTCTTTCTTCTTCTAGTTCTCTAAACTCTGGTGCCATATCTTTATATTTTTGATATTCTAGTAATCGTTTTGTTAAATTTTCCTTCAAATCCTCTTCATATTCATCTTCTTCTATTTCTGGTTTCGGAAGTAATATAGCCGATTTCATCTCTATCAGCTCTGCCGCCATAACCAAATATTCACTTGCTATATTTAAATTTAACTCCTCCATAGCTTCAATATATTCTAAATACTGTTTGGTAATCGTTTCAATTTCAATATTAAAAATATCCACATCCGATTTTTTTATTAAATGAAGAAGTAAGTCTAAAGGACCTTCAAAGGCATTACTCTTTATTTCATATTTCATTCTACCACCACATTATAATCATTATATCATGATTTTTTATTTCTGGGTATTTCTTTAAAAACAAAAAGAAATTTGCTATAATAAAGTTGGTGATACTATGAAAAAATTCCATATGATGAATGAAAGCTTTGTTTGTGAACATTGTGGAAATACCGTTGAAAAATCATCTTATACAGCGAGGGATCATTGTCCCCTTTGTCTTTATTCCAAACATGTAGATATCAATCCTGGTGATCGACGAAACCCTTGTTTAGGACTTCTAAAACCTGTTGGTGTTGAAAAATACAAAGATACTTTTAAAATACTCTATCAATGTGAAACCTGTAAACAAACACATAAAAACATAATGGAAAAAGAGGATAATATCGATTTAATCATTTCTTTATCTGTCCAAAAATAAAACTCTAAAGCGAGTTTTTTTAATTCAGTCCAATTAATGGTAAACAAAAAATTACAACAATTAGAATAAAGAAAATAATTCCTAAAAACTTTAAACCAGCATTTTCATCCGCTTTTTTTTCTACAGGTTGCATATTTTCTGCTACAGAAACTTCTACAGGGTTTACCTGATTTTCCGAAGGTTTCTCACTCGTTAATGCCGTTACTTCTTTTGCCCCTTCTTCTTGCTGATTTACTCCTGCAAAAGCCATTTCTGTAAAACTATCGGTCGGTTTTACTATCTCCTCTTGTTTTTCCACAGGTTCAACCTGTCGTAGAGAAGGATTTTGATTTACAGAAGGTCCATAATTTACTTGCATATTGTTTTCTACAAAAGGAGTTTGAGTAGGCATACTTTGTTGATACATTTGCCCAACAGTATTTCCCCCCCCTGTTGTATATAAAGCTCCATTCTGTCCTTCTGGTACATAAGACGGATTTGGATAAACAGCCTGTCCTCCTTGATTTCCATTCATCCCCGTTTGTCCTTGAAACGGAAAATTTGGCACACTCATTGGCTGCATTCCATTTGAATTTTGATAAACAGGTGTTTGATACATCTGATTTTGTGGTACTTGTTGCATGCCCTGCATTTGACTATTATTTTGATTATTGTATTGATTATTATATAGTGGCTGACTTCCGTCACCAGAGGGTTGTGTTTTTACAAATTGATTTCCAAAAACGTCTGTTTGATTTGTTGGATGATTCATATCCTAACCCCTTTCCATCTTTTCTACATTATAACAAATTTATTTGTTCTTGTGAATATCTTTAATGGATATAATGCATAATAATGTTCCAGTTCAGACTAGGGAAATTTCTAATTCCTCTAAAAGCCTTTAAAATAAAGAAAGTCGATATTATTTATTACTGAAATATTTACACGAATATAGTGTTTAATATAAATAATGTCCTTTTTTATAAGGAATATAATTATCTTCTAGTCTAAACTATAACATAATAATCCTTTTTTATAATAAATTCCTTTTTCTTGTCTCTTTTAAAAACGATTTATTTTATTAAAATCTATTTCATTTTTTAAAGAATTATCTATAAAAACGTTGATTTAAAAAAACAAAGAGAACTACAAAAGCTCACCTCGTTTTATAATATAAAACTTATCTTTTTTATAAAAAGCATAGAAAATATCCTTCACTTCTAAATTTTTTTCTTTTAATGTTTGCA
>CAJTSN010000063.1:0-4337 GCA_910578745.1 uncultured Bacilli bacterium | reverse complement strand
CTTTTAAAACTTCTTCATCAATCTCTCCATCTAAAATAACAGGCATTGGATACTCTTTTCCTTTTTCAAAAACAGAAAGTGTTCCACTGTTTTCTAAAACAGCATACTCGACTTCTTCTAAACTTTTTATTCCTTTATCACGTAATTGACTAAGCAAATCATCTAGACTATATCTTATTTTTGTCATTAAAGAAAAATTCACTTTTCCTGCTTTAATAATTACACTTGGTTTTCCATCAATAAAATTCCTTATTTTTTCACTCTTTAGACTCAAATAACTTAAAAAAATCTGAATCACAACTAAAACAGCGATTGGTAAAATCGATACAAAAATAGAGCTATCAACTTGTTCAATACTAATCGCTGCTAGTTCAGCAATTAATATAGTCACAATTAAATCAATAATACTTAATTCTCCAATTTCTTTTTTTCCCATAAGTCGATATACAATTACGATAAAAAAATACAAAATGAATGTTTTTACTAAAATTGTCATATACATAATTATCACCTATTGTATTATGAGACAATCATTTTTTTTTATACAATGCATATTTTTTTATTAGGAGGATCGTATGAATAATATTAAAAATTTAGGAATTTCTTTACTTATTTCTATCCTAAGTTTACTACTACTTGCCTTATTTTTAACAACATTCAGTTATTTTAATATCATAGGGGGAAATTTTGTAAAATTTTCAAAAATCAGTATTCCAATTCTTTCTTTATTTATTGGAGGATTTTATTTAGGAAAAATGGCTTTAAAAAGAGGATGGCTTGAAGGAATCAAATTGGGTGGAGCAATGACCGTTTTACTTCTTTTATTTAATTATTTAGCCTTACGCTATCATTTTAAAGTGGACTATCTTTTATATGTGGTCATTTTATTTGTATCCTCTATTTTGGGAAGTATGATTGGAATTAATTTTAAAAAGGAAAAAGAATGCAATTAACATTCTTTTTTTAAATCAATAAGAACAATTTCACTAGAAAATAAGAAGTTAAAAAAGTGCCATGGATTAAAATGAGATAATTTTGTAATTCCTGAGGAGACAATGGTTTTTTCTTTCTTTAAATACCCATAGGAATTTTTAGGAAACAAATGTTGTTCTGGTGTAATAAATACATGATGAGTCGCATTGGCGATCCAAGCGGGAGTTAATCCTCCATGTGTATGCCCAGATAATATTAAATCAGAGTCTTTATAAAATTTTGTTTTCTTTACCTCTTTTTGTAAAAGAATAAGCGGAGAATGCGACAATACAATATTAAACTTATCCTTTTGTAACCCATTTGGATAATTTTTTTGTAAAGCATCTAATGTTTTTTTATAACTTTTCACTTTCTCTTCATAACTCACAAATGGAAACGTAACACAAGTAAAACGCAAATGTTCACTTTCCCATGAAGCGTTATTTAATAAATGAATGTTTGGAATACTTCTAATTTCATCAAATAATTCTTGGTCCATCAATTCCAATTTATCATGTTTCGTCTTTACTTCGTGATTTCCAATCGAAAGAGTAACTGGCGCAATTTCTTTTAAAGAGGACAAAAAAGAAAGAAAATACTCTTTATCATAGATTTTGCGTTCATCAATAAAATCTCCTGGTATACAAATATAATCTGGTTTTAGTTTTTCCACTTGTTTTATAATTTCATTCAGTAAATTTTCCATCTTTTTATTATAATAATGAATATCCGATATGAGTACAATTCTCCGATCAACTGGACTATTTATTTTATATTTTGCAATATGAAATCTAGTCATTTTTCACATCCTTATATTTTTTTAAAAATTCTTGTTTATAAGTCGAGAAAGTATCTTTTTGAATCGAAAGACGTATTTCTTCCATCATTTTGATTAAAAAACGAATATTATGAATAGACAAAAGACGAGCGCCAAACGTTTCTTCTGCCACCATTAAATGTCGAATATACGCTTTTGTATAATGTTTACAAGCATAACAATCACAAGAGTTTTCAATAGGAGTAAAATCTTCTTTATATTTTGCATTGCGAATATTTATTTTTCCATTTCTTGTAAAAGCATTGGCGTGTCGCGCTAAACGAGTCGGTAAAACGCAATCGAACATATCAATTCCACGTTCTATTCCTTCTAAAAGATCTTCAGGTTCTCCAATTCCCATTAAATACCTTGGTTTATCCTCTGGAAGATAGGGAATAGAATAATCAATCGCTTTATACATATCTTCCTTTGATTCTCCATCATTTGCTACTCCACCAACACTATATCCATCAAAGTTCATTTTAACCGTTTCGATTGCTGAAAATTTTCTTAAATCTTCATAAGCACCACCTTGAACAATACCAAACAAGGATTGGTTTGGATTTTGATGTACTTCTAATCCTCTTTTCGCCCAACGTAAGGTTCTTTCCACACTATTTTTTAAATAATTATAATCGGCACTGGCAGGAGGACATTCATCAAAGCTCATCGCAATATCACTATCTAGTTTATTTTGAATTTGAATCGAAAGTTCTGGCGTTAAAAAAAGTTTTCTGCCATCTAAATGACTTTTAAAATGGACCCCTTCTTCAACGATATCTTTCTTTTTATCTTTCGCAAGGGAAAATACCTGAAATCCCCCACTATCCGTTAAAATAGGGCCATCATAGTTCATAAATGGGTGCAATCCTCCTGCTTTTGCCACTAAATCTTCACCCGGTCTTAACCATAAATGATACGTATTCGCTAAAACGACAGCGCTCCCTACCTCTTTTAACTCTTCGGGAGATAATGTTTTTACTGTTGCTTGCGTTCCAACAGGCATAAAAATAGGGGTTTCATAGCTCCCATGATTGGTGTGCAAAAGACCATAGCGAGCATTTGTACTCTTATCTTTTTTTAATAATTCATATTTGATTTTCATAAACTCACATCCTTTTACGATTATACAGGAAAACCTAGATTTACTCAAGAAAATTTATCTATTCTTATCACAAGAAATAAAGGAAATTTTATCTTATCGTATTTTATTATATTATTTAGAAAAAATGCGATTTTCTAGACTAAAAATAGAAATCATACTTAACGTTTTTAAAAATCCCTGTCTGGTAATCCACTTTATCTATTCTCTTTAAATGATAAGATTTCTTTTTAATAAAACATTAAAGAATAAGAAGATGCTCCTTTAATGAAAGCTTTTCTATTTTATTACTCCTATTCTTTTTCATATCTTTCAAAATACGTTACTACTTCAAATTACTTAAACCCTATTTTCATAATTTTATTAAAAAAACAAGTTCTTACTTGTTCAATAGAATGTATATATTGCTAAAATAGACTATCTTTCGCACCACTCACTTAATTAAAATATCTTAAAACTCGATTTGATCCGCATAAAAAAAGACATTCGAAATAGATTTTTTAATGGAACCTGTTTTCTCTACCATTTGTTTTTTTTAATTGATAAGCTTCTTTTTTACTTTCTATAAGATATTGCTCATACAAGTCACTAGGTATTCTTTCTTTAGGAATTTGAATTTCTTTGATTCGTTTCATAACGTCCATACATTGTTCTAAACCTATTTTAGGTATAAAATCCTGCATATTCCATGGTACTAAATCAAATGTAAAATTCAAATTTTCATACAAAAATTGATCTGGAGTTTGAAATCCTAAATAGACTCTAGCATTTGCAAAATCAATCGTAAAAGAAGTATTTGCTTCTCCAATAGAACATGAGTAATTTATACATGGACTTAATTCAAAAATATGCTTTTGTTTTAAATAGAAATCATAAAGTTCTTCAACATCTCCTTTATATTCTTGAACTAGATAAAACTTTTCAAAAACACCTTTCTCTTCTTTTTCCTCATCAAAATGAGTTACAAAAAAATCCTCATCAAAAAGGGTTAGAAAATCAGTTTGCGAAATACTTTCTTTTTTTTCTAAATCAATGATCACATAACTCCATAATCCTAATTTCAAAATTAAATATTCTCTATTTTTATGTTGTATGAGTTTTATTTTTTCTAAAGAAGACATAAAATGAAAATATTCTATATTCTTTTCACATAGTCTATGCAATTGTTTCCAAGATTCCTCAATAAACGATAATCTATGAATGAAATCGATCGCTAAAATACCATCGGTTTGTTCAAAATACTTTTGAAAAAGTTCTTCCCTTAACCCTCGTTTAACAGTATTCGCTATTAAATTATCCTTCCTCAATTGTTTCACTTCCTTTTCGCACAATATATTATAGCATTACTATCCCCAAAGTAAACGATTTTCATTCATTTTTTATCTTTATTATGTGACTTTTAAGTAAAAATGTCCTAATTGAATATATTGGTTTTTAAGTGAAAAT
>CAJTSN010000062.1 GCA_910578745.1 uncultured Bacilli bacterium | reverse complement strand
AATATCTGTGGCTCCTCCTCCGGACCAACCAGATCCAGCTCCACCATATCCACCTCCATTAAAAGATTCCTTTCGGTTATTTTTTCCTTTTTCTCCTACATAAACATAGAACGTATCTCCTTTTTTTAAATGAATGGCTCCCTTAGTATAAGCACCTTGTCCAGAAGAAGTATCACTAGGGCCTCCTCCAGAAGCTCCCCAAAGTTCAATTTGATAGATTCCATCATAGAGTGCTTCAAACTTTTGAACATTTCCTGTATAATCAAAATCGACATGATATCGTTCATTTAAAATATGGAATGTTTTCTCCGCACGCACACTTTCATCATTTTTTAAATAATAAGTAATATGATAATCTCCCGGTTTTTTTCTATCTACCGTTCCATAATATCCTATATTATCTTCTATCTTGTTATTATTCAAATCATAAGCGGTTACACCTTCTAAAACATCAATGATTTCTCCTTTAAAACGTGTAGTCTCTACTTCTGATACAACAAGGCTCCCTTTAAAATTTACACAAGGTCCTTCTTCTAAAGAAATTTCCTCTGTATAGTAATTTTTATAAGCGCACCATTTCCCATTGTATAATTGAAGTTCTATCTTTCCTTCTTGATTGATTTGTACATATCCACTTTTAGGCCGTTCCCCTTTAAAGGAAAGATTTGTATCTTTAGGAAATGTGAATGTTCGACTTTGTATATTGTCTATAAGTATAGAACTAATATAATATTCCTCTGCTGCTTCCTTAATTCCATAAGCACTATTTAAAAAAGCTCCTTTTCGTGACTTATCCACCAATTTTAATAATAAAGGTATAGCAATTAATGCAATCACACTAAGTATAACAATAACAGCTAATAATTCAATTAATGTAAACCCTTTTCTTCTCATACGCATCTTCCAATCTTTCTTCTATTCTACACAAATAAGATAGAAGTTGCAAGCTCAAAAAAATAGAAAGATTTCATGATCAATAGTTATTTACTTCCTTTTCTTATTTTTTCTATTTCTCTTTCTTTTTTTGAAAACGTGATAAGACTTTTTGCTTATTTTGACTTGGTTCAATCACAACAGCTAAAGCATCTTTTTCTTGCAAACATATTCCAAATGTTTCATAAATCGCATTTAAATCCTTATATAATTGATTCACATAACAATTTGGTATTACACCAGAAGGATTCATATTTTGAAAAGGCAACGTTTGTTTCAAAGTATAAAGTGCCTCTTCATTTATACCTCTTGGCATAGCAAACAAATTATCATCAAATAAGTTTAAAAGTGCTTTTGCCATTGCAATATTTTGTGTTCTTAGAGAAATGAAATCAGATAGCACCTGATTATAAGTATTTTTTATTATTTCACTAGAAATATTCCTACCCTGATACTTAGGATCAATAACCATTCCAGATAAATATAGCATCGTCAGTTCCTGTTTTTCGAAAAAGAATTGATAATTTTCAAACACACCAAAACCAGCCAAATTTCTTTCATCATCCATTAATAGTTTTAAAATCAAATGTTCATTCGCAAATAAGTGTTCATATACATCTTGATAGGCAACAGGAAATTGTGCACTTTCACAAATCCTATATGCCGAACTTGCAATTTTCTTTTTATCGAAAGTCTTATTGTAATCGATTATTTTCATATTCTACCCTCTTTCATTATAATATTCAATTATTCTTTTGTATAACTTTTCTGTTTCCTTTAATGAACTTAAATATATATATTCATTTTTTTGATGTGACGTATCTGGACCAGGTCCTAGTATCACACAATTTTTATCAATATAAGACGCCTCTGTTAAATAACATTTTGTTTCTTTTTTAGAAGAAATCTCTTCTAAAAATCCTAAATCCTCTTTATTTATTTTAGGAGAAATATTTTGTTTTATTGTCAGTTTTGAATGATATCTTTTTAATATTTGTTCAATTTTTTCTTTTATTTTTTTTAAATGTTCTACTTTTGCAATTCGAAAATCAATACTTATCTCACATTTTCCTGCTACAGAATTAACAGACTCTCCTCCTTTTATCATACCTATGTTCATAGTTGTATAAGGAACTTCAAAATCTGGTACAATTTCTTGTTTTAACTTTTCATAATAATCTTTGATTTCTTCAATAAAGTGAATACTCTCATAAATAGCACTTTTTCCTTTATCAGGAGTAGAAGAGTGACACTTTACTCCATAAAACTCTATTTTCACCTCTAAAACGCCCTTAGTACCATAAATAGGAATTGTGTTTGTCGGTTCCCCAACAATAATCATCTTTGGCACAATAAATTCTCTTATCGTTTTAATACCCTCAAATCCAATTTCTTCATCATTCGTAAAATAAAGCGCTAAAGCATTCTTAGATAAATCTATCTTTGCTACAGCAGATAGCATGGCGGCGATTCCACCCTTCATATCACATGCCCCTAATCCGACTAATTTATCCCCATTTTCTTGGAGAAGAAATGGATCTCCATCCCATGACTCATAAGCGACTGTATCTGTATGACCAATAAATCCAATTTTTGGTTGTTCTTTATTATAAGCAATTAAGCATTTACTTATCCTTTTGGTGGTAAATCCATATTTTTTTAAGTAATTTTCAATAAAATCCATGATTTCTTTATTTTGCTTATCATGAATCGTATTATAACTCACTAATCTTCTTAGTATTTCTTTTATATCCATACATTCTTCCTTTCCTTATCTAATTTTTTATTACACGACTTATCCTATATTCATTTGCATACAAAAAAGGAATACAAATCTCATTTTAACCTGTATTCCTCTTCTATATTTTATTCTTTTTTCATACAGGTATAAGCAATGTAAAAACCACTTATACCCATAATCGAATCTTCTATCGATCTGTATAAGTGTTACCTATATGACGCCACATCGTACTCATTTTCATTATTCTCATATAAATAACATCCTTTCTTTTCATATATCCCTAGTCTCACCTAGTGCCCTAATGTTAACACATTTATGTATATCTGTCAAATCGAATAAAAAGATTCACATTAGAAAGCTTTAGAATTTAATTTTTCTATTCATCTTTTATGAACGGGTCTTATAAAATCAACAATAGTGTCTTTTATAGCTTCTTCTAAAGTTATCCATCGAACGACTTTGCTTTCTTCTCTAAATGCTAAGGGTTGTTTATCATCCGCTTCTAATAAGTATACAACATCTAAATGAGTATGCGCAGGTACATATTTTCCTCGTTTTATGTGACCCACAATTGGAGATGCAGATATTGCATAAATTTGATTATCTAATATTTTTGTTTTTAAACCCGTTTCTTCTTCAACTTCCCGAACCGCAACAGATAATAGATTTTCTTCGCCATCGGCGTGTCCTCCCGGAAAAATCCAAGCTTCATATATGTTGTGATACACAACCAGCATTTTCGTCCTATCTTTATTTACTACAAATGCAGAAGAAGCAAAATGTCCAAATTCATTTTCTCTAGTTAAAATATCATCAAAAGTATTCATCCATTTTAACATATATTCTTTTATCTTTTCCTCTGTTTCGTCAAAAGAGATATAACACTCTATTTATTCTTTTAAATTCATTATTTCTCCTCCTCATATAGCCTTATCCATCCAAGTTTTAACCATAAAGAAATTTCTTCATAACACCCTACATTCCTACTCGGCATTTTTAAAACAACGAGTTCAATCTCTTTATTATAAATCAGTTTTTGTGCAAGTCCAAAAAGTAATTCAGCATACGCTTCATATCCAATATACCCAACTACACCATTTTTATCTTCATTCATTACAAATACCATATCGGTTTTAGTGATATTTTCAAGAAATTCAGTATGTACATTGGGATACAACTCCATAAATTTTGATTCATCAATTTCTTTTGGATAATCCAAAATTTCGTAATTTTTATCTTCAAAATACTTTGACCAATGATTTACTTCTTTTTGAAGTGAAGCACTCCCTGCAATAACTACTTTTCTCTTATTTTCGAATGAATGCTTCATAGAATTTACAATATCTGTATAATAAATGATTTCTTTATTTAAAGTTTGCGCAAATTCAATCTCGCTTCTTGTACTATTTCCTATATAATGATTTACATTTATGACGATTATAGTGTCAGCAATTTTGATTTTTTCTTTATGCATTTGATCAAGAACCTCCACCTGTTCTTTCGTGTAAGCATCCTTGTCAGAGTTTGTAGGATAAATAGGAGTGATAACACAATTTCCTAGTAATTCCATTTTTTCAGCTATCTCCATCATTTCTTTTTCAAATCTTAAGCTCCCACATACGGTTATTATCTTCATTTTATCTTCCTCTCTTACTGCATATTTCATATATCCATCTAGATTTCTATTTTTAAGATACAAAAGCGCTTTATAAATAAAATCTTCATGAGATATCTTTTCCTCTTAAATTATCTACGCATGTAAATTTATTATAAAACATACTTTTGTTCGTGTCAATATTTCAATAAAAATAGTAGAAAAAAACATGATTTATAGATTACCATGTTTCTTTTTTCAAGAATCAGTCATTTTTATAAAATTTCATTCATATTTTACAAAATTGTAGGTTAAAAAATTTCAAATAGCGAAAAGTAAAAGTTCTGGTTTTAAAAGTAAAAGAATACCTATACTTAACAACAAAATACCACCAAGTAAATGAGAATATTTGTTATATTTATTTGTAATTCCTGTTACTTTTAAAGTAAACATAGCGATACTAAAAAGAACAAGATCATCTATTAAATAAAAGAAAATATAAAGAAATAAATTAAATAAATAGGAAAGAGTCGATAACTCGTTTAAAGATAAAATTTGAGTATATACAAGTGGTAGTCCAGCAGAACAGGTAAGTTCCATAAAATTCACAGAAATGGCAAGGGCTATAACACCAATCATGCTTAAAAAAAGATTCTTTTCTTTGGTGGTCTTTCGGATACTTTCCATAATTTTATTTCTTTTTTTCGTATCTGAGGCTATACATCCTACTGGAATATGGCGCATCTTTCTATAACTTTTCAAATGAAAATACCCTGTACCTAAAGCAATTAAAGCTATAATAAAACGAAGAAAAAGAATATTTTTAAAAGAAAGACTTACCTTTAACCATGACACTAAAAAGAAAGTATAAATCATTGCACTTGTAAGAAGAAACGTAATTCCAAGTAACCACATTCTCTTTTTGTTTTTCATTCCAAGTAACATGCTAATTAAAAACAAAAGAACCCACATAGCACAAGGATTAAATCCATCTAAAAATCCAATTACAATCGATAAAATAGGAAGGGATAATTCTTTTGCATTTACTTTTCCAAGTAGAGGAAGTACAAATTCATGTGAAGGTTGAATTGATTCTTCTTTAGGAAGGTTTATAAATTCTTCTAAAGAAATTGGTCTTTTTTCTTGGATAACTTTTGCAACAACATCCTCACAGTTATTTTGAATGCAATAATCTAAGTGCTTTTGAATCGACAATTTTGTATTTTCATTAAAGCCAACAAAAGAATATTTTCCAATTACAGTATAAGGAACATAATTATTTTCATCTTTTAAAGTTTTTTTTACATGTTCTAAATGCTTTAAATTTGCTGGATTTTGAAGAACTTCATAATAGATAAATTCTACATTTTTATATGTGTCTTTCATAGATTCCAGATAAGAAATCTCTGCCTTACAATGAGGGCAATCATGACGATGAAAAACGTATAATCTTTGTTTTGCTTCCACATTACTTATAAAAAGAAAAAAAAGAAGTAAACTACATACCCATTTTTTCATGTATAATAGCCTCCAATTCTTTTTTTCTATATTCGCCTTCTAAACGATAAACTTCCTTTTTTCCTTTAAAAAAAAGAAGGATGGGAAGAACACGACCTACCTTATATTTCTGTATATGATCATTATCATAGTCTAACTCTTCATAAGTAAACATTGGATAGTCCCGTTTTAAATTTAAAAAATCCTGATAAGTTACAATACAACTACTACACCATACGGCTGAAATGCGTATGATATGCATAGATCACCTCTTTAAATTTTTATATTTTGTATAAATTTCTTTAAAGCAATTTAAAAAATAATTCACTTCCTCTTTTGTTGTTTGAGCCGACAAACTAATACGTACACTATGTTTCGCCCTTTCTTCATCCTTTGTAATCGCATAAACAGCCTTACTCATTTCGCCTGTTGCACATGCACTTTGTGTAGATACAAAGATTTCTTTTTCTTCCAAAGCGTGTAAAAGTGTTTCTGACTTCATAAATAGAACACTGATATTTAAAATGTGGGGAATGGAAGAATTGGTACTATTGATAAATACATCTTCATACGTTTCTAAATTCTCTCTAATTATTTTATTCAAATCACTTACATATTTATAATTCTTTTCTAAATCCATAATTGCCAGACGAAGGGCCTTTGCACATGATGCAATTAATGGGTGCGCTGGTGTTCCACTTCTATATTTTGTTGTACTTTTTCCACCATGAATAAGAGGTTCTAATTCTACATTCTCTTTTTTGATTAAACAGCCAATCCCCTTTATTCCATATATTTTATGAGCCGAAAACGAAATTAAGTCCACATTTTCAAAAGATAAATTCACTTTTCCAATACTTTGTGTAGCATCTACATGAAAAAAACATTTTGGATATTTTTTTAAAAACATTCCTACTTCTTCAATTGGTTCTAAAACACCTGTTTCACTATTGACTGCTGTAATAGATACTAAGATGGTATCTTCTGTTGTTTTTTCTTCTAAAGAGGATAATTTAACAACTCCATTTGTATCTGTTTCTAAAAAATCCACAACAAATCCTAGTTTTTGCAAATAAGAAATAGGTCCGTAAATGCTCGAATGCTCTAAAGAGGTCGTTAAAATTTTCTTCCCTCTATTTTTATATTTTAAACAAATCCCCTTAAGTGCGAAATTATTTGATTCACTAGCACCCGAGGTATAAATAATCTCCTTTTCTTTTACATGCAACAAAGAAGCAATTTGTTTTGTCGACAGCATTTCTAATTCTTTTGCCTTTACCCCTAATTGATGTAACGAATTTGTGTTTCCTATAAAATCGTTAGATACCCTTACAAAAGTATCTAAGACCTCTTTATTTGTAGGAGTTGTTGCACTATAATCCAAATAAACCATATTCTCACCTTGTTACTTTTAATCCATGTATATTATACACTAATTTTAATAGAATCCAAAGGTAAATTTTCTTCCTTTTTATAGTAATGTAGGCTCTTTTCTCATCGACTATGTATCAAAAATAGAACCAATATTCCTATATACAGTTTCTAAACAAGAAAAAGATGGTTTCTTTGAACCATTCCAGACTGTTGACAAAGTGGTATGTTCAATTTGAATATACTG
>CAJTSN010000061.1 GCA_910578745.1 uncultured Bacilli bacterium | reverse complement strand
CTTCTATTAGAGGGATTAGTAGTCATAAAGTATGTATAGAATCTGCGGTTGATGAAACTGATACGATGTTTTTTGAAATAGTAGGCACAGGACCTATCACTTCTGATATGGTAAAAACATCATTGGCTCCTAAATTAGGCAATGTTTCAAAATTAATAACAGATTGTAAAACCTCTTATGAAAGTTTGGCAAAAGAAATGCATTTAAATCTTAAACAAGTAAAATCTGGTTGTTATACTGATGATGAAGGTAATAATTTAGCTAATATCAATTCTCTTCATTCTAGTTTAACCACATTTCTGTCAGATTTTCGTGGAATTTCCACAAAACATCTTCAAGGATATTTAGATTGGTATACTTTTGATCGATACCTCAATTATTCTTTTACTGAGGAACAACAAAATAGCACACTATTAAAAGTTTCTTTTACAAATTCAACAAATTTAACTATTAATAGTGCTTATGACAATCATAGTGGTATTGATTTTGACACTGTTTATTCTGACTATAATTTTATCTTATCACGCACAAACTAGGACATAACGATTATATATTACTTATACAAAAGATAGTTTTACTGAAAAACAAATAGAAGATTTAAATAAAGTTGGTGAGGTCCTATTTTTAGAGGATCCTTTTGACTTAGATAAGGCTTTATATCTAGAAGATGAAAATGAAAAAATATTAGTGGCAGATCCTGATTGGTATAATTGGAATATAACAGCGAATCATCTAAGCATGATTAAAAATCTAAAGGGTGTTTGTTTATCAACAACCGCATTTGATTGGATAGACTTAGATTATTGTAAAGAACACAAGATAGTCGTTTGCAATATTCCAAAATATTCTACTGATTCAGTTGCAGAATACGGAATATTTCTTATGATGTGTCTAGCAAAGAAATTTCCCATTCAAGTGAAAACAGATTATAAAACCGACTATTCAAATTCTATGCTCACAACAGAAATCAGAAACAAAACGGTTGGTGTTATTGGACTTGGAACCATAGGTTCTAAAATTGCCAATATGTGTAATGCTTTAGGAATGAATGTTATTTATTGGAATAGAAGTGAAAAAGAAAATAAGTACAAGAGAGTTGATTTAGAAACTATATTTAAAGAAGCTGATTTTATATTTCCAGCATTTGCTACTAATGATGAAACAAAAAAATTAATTACAGATCAATTGATTCATTTAATGAATGGAAATGCTTTTATCAATATAGTTAATAATTCTAGAGAACTATATAATCATGATTTGCTTTTAGAAAAAGCAGAAAATGGAGAAATAAGTTATGCTTTTGAATTATATGACAATGAAAAGAAAATGTATGATTATAAGGGAAATATCATGGTAACAGCTCCATATGCTTTTTATACGAAAGAAGCGATAGATAGATTAGTTGAAATCTGGTGTCAAAATGTAATAGCACTTGCTAATAATCATGCACAAAATATGGTTAAGTAGGGAGTATTAAGCTATGTTACATAAAATGAAAATAAATGATAATGCGTTTGATCGGATGAAAAAGGGGAGCAAAAAAAGAGAGTACCGAGTAAATGATGAAAAAAGACAATTCATTAGATGTGGAGATCTCATAGAGTTTGCGAAAATTTCTAATCCAGAAGAAACAATAGTGATGGATGTTAAAAATATTGAGAATTATATAACATTAGAAGAAGCTGTGTCTTCCCATTTCGATGAAGATTTTAGTGATAGACACAACGATATTAAAAGTACAGTGGCTTCTTTTTATGAAAAAGGATACTACACTGAGGAGGAAGTACAAAAAGATGGGATAGTCGTATTTGAATTAAAAAACATAGAATAGCGCACTTAAATGCAACCGCTTGTTATTTAAAGAAAGACAATAAAGTATTAATGATTAATTTTTATAAAAAATAGGGAAAAGTATATGCACTTTTAGATGGTAAATTTGAAAGAGGGGTATTATTATTCAAATGACACAGGAATAATTTTAGTTGTAAATACAATTGTATTTAAAAACTTTCCTTTGAAAAGAAGGAATTTAAATGTTAAATCTACTATTTGTATATACATTTCGCAAGTGTGAAATAGGCCGTGTTGCGACAAAAATACTTTTAAAGCCTTTATTTATAAGACATTCTAGATTTTGTGGTATTTTCTCATATTCGATTATAAATTTTCATCTGTTTTAAAGGAAATGATTTAAATTTATAGTATAATATATTTATGGAGGCATTAATTTGAATAAAATAATAAATAAAAATATAAAAAAGAATACCACTTTTGAAGGAATAAAGCATATTGATGAAAATGGCTATGAATATTGGTGTGCTAGAGAATTAATGATAGCACTAGAGTATAGTAAATGGGAAAACTTCCATAAAGTTATAAAAAGTGCTATGGTAGCTTGCGAAAATAGTAATTATAATATAGTTGAATGTTTTCCTGAGGTCAGGAAAACATCTAAAATGCCTAATGGTGGGGTGAAAAAAATATTAGATTACAAATTAAATAGATACGCATGTTATTTAATTGTTCAAAATGCTGATTCAAGAAAGGAAGTAGTTGCACTAGGTCAAACTTATTTTGCAATACAAACGAGAAAACAAGAAATTTTGAAAGAACAATATGATAAGTTGTCAGAAGATGAAAAGAGGTTTTATCAAAGAAACTTAACTAGAAAAGGAAATTATTCTTTAAATCAAACCGCGAAAAATGCTGGTGTTAAAAACTTTGATAAATTTCATAATTTTGGCTATAAAGGCTTATACAATGGCGAAACAGCTGATGATATTGCCAAAAGAAAAGGGCTAAGATATAGAGAAGATATTTTAGATAATATGGGGAGTGTTGAATTGGCAGCTAATTTATTTAGAATAACTCAAACAGAACAAAAACTAGAAAGAGAAGATATTAAAACTGAAAGTGATGCTAATAAAACACATTATGAAGTAGGAAAAGAAGTACGTAATACAATTAAAAGATTAGGTGGAGCAATGCCTGAAAATTGCCCAACTCCGAGGAAAAGTTTAAAAGAGTTAGAAAAAGAAAGAAGAAAATTACAAATTAAGGAATATCCTATTGGAAGGATTCAGTAGAGGGAATAATTTTTGTTTATACTGCTGAAGATTATATAGGGGAGTTATTAGAGGTTTCTGAAGAGGGAACTTTAGAATGGATTCATTTTGAGGATTTGGAAAAAATAAATCAATTTGATCAAAATAAAAAATTTACTCCCTATTTATTTAAGAATGAATTGTTTGAAGGAAAGTTTATGTTAGATAATAGTTGTAAAGTTTTAAAACATGAAATAAGAAAGATGTAAGGTGGTAATATGCAAATAATAGATTTACAAAATTTTATTAAAGAAAGAGATTATAAGCCGGAATTAAAAGAAAAATATTTTATGAAACTTATTGAAGAAGTTGGAGAATTATCTGAGGTTATTAGAAAAGACAAAAGAATGAATGCGAATGATATTAAAGATTCTATTGAGGAAGAACTTTATGATGTACTCTATTATGTATGTGCTCTAGCAAATTGTTATGATATAGATTTAGAGAGATGTCACAAATTAAAATCTGAATTAAATGAAAGAAAGTGGTATTCAAATGAAAACAATAATGGTTGATATGGATGATGTATTAACTTATGGTAATTTCTCTAAAATATTAGAAGATTATCTTGGTTATCGACCTGATTATAATAGTATTACAAACTACTATATTCAAGATATTTTAGGAGATAAAAAGGAAGATTTTTTTAGTAAGTTTAAAGATATGGATATGTATGAAAATGCAACATTATTACCAGATTGTTATGATACATTAAGAAAATTAAGTAAATATTATAAAATCTATATATGCACGGATTATATTTGGCGAGAAATTGTAGAATATGCAGGGAATAATTTGAAGAATAAATATAAGTTTTTATATGAAAAGTTGGATTTTATTGAACCTAGAAATTTCATTTTTACTGCAGATAAATCTATTGTGAATTGTGATATTAAAATTGATGATAAAATAAATAATATCGAAGGTGCAAAAACAAAATTATTATTTACGGCTTGGCATAATAAAAATTTAACAGATGAGGAATTAGAGAGTCAAAACATAATTAGAGTCGATAATTGGAAAGAAATAGAAGAGATTTTAATAGATAGGGAGTAGAGGTCGTATTATGAGATAGTTAAATATAAATGATTCTTCTTTAGAGGACGAACCTAGAAATTTAATATCAAGGAATAAAATTGAATTCATGAAAACAATAGCAAATTTTATTACTACATTTAAAACAGATGAGCATAAAAACTTCTATGTAGAACTTGATATAGATTTCAATGGAAATGAAGAATCATTTTCTAAGTTTAGAAATAATTTGTTTATAGTACCTCACATAGCAGATGTATCAAAACAGACCATTGAAAGAATGGATTCAGGACCTGTAAATAAGTTGATAGGAAAGGTAAAGTAGGTGAGAATTATATGGAAAAAGCAATATTTATAGATGTTGATGGAACTTTAAGAAATGATAGCAAAGAAGTCTCAGAAAGAACTCTAGTTGCTCTAAAAAGTGTAAAAGAGTTAGGTTATGAACCAATTCTTTGTACTGGAAGGCCATGTGATTATGCAGAAAAATTAAATAGAGAAATAAAAGGTAGTCAATATATTATATATAATAATGGTGCAGGAATTTATGATGGTGGAAATAAAAAAATTTTATATGAAAATCCTATGAATAGTGAAAGCATACTTGAATTATTTTCATTTGCAAATCTTTCGAATATTCGGTTTATCTTGGCGTGTAATGGAACAAGGTATGTAAATACAATTAAGCATCCTGATGAAGAAATTTTATTTGATTTACCACTAGAGACATTTCTTGAGAAGAACAAACCCATTGCAGTAACAATAGCAAGTCCTGATTTTGATATTGTAAAGTCAATGAAAGACAAAATTGATAAAGTTAAATTTGTTAAGATTATAAATCAGCATAAATCTCTTGTGGATTCAAATTTTCCTAAAGAAGGAACCATATATTATGACATTGTAGATGAGAATTCATCTAAAGGTGAGGCTGTAAAACATTTTTGTAAAATATTTAATATTGTTAAAGAAAATAGAATAGCAATAGGTGATGATCATAATGATATTTCTATGTTTAATGAATGTGGCGTTACAGTAGCTATGGGCAATGCCTTACCAAGTTTAAAAGAGATAGCGGATTATATAACAAATGATAATAATCATGATGGAGTGGCCGATTTTTTAGAAAAAAGAATTTTAACAAAAAAATAAAATGGTTTAAAAATCGACTCGTTTTTTTTAAAACCCTTAATTTATATTTTGACAAGTAAATATAAATATGCTATACTCTAATTACTTTTTGAAAGGAAGGATTATTATGATTATTTTAAAACAAATCATTAGACAACATCATCATATTAATCTGCACTTGTTAATACGACATTAAAATTGTTGTAGGTACAAGTGCTATTTGTGGTGCTTGTATCTAGCTTATAAATAATAATAATTATTATTGTGCTATACAGGTACTACTTGTATAGCTTTTTTGATTAAAAATAAGAGAAGAGGAGATTATTATGAAAAAAATTAATGAAGGAATTGTATTTAGTGATGATATTAAAAGAATTTTGAATGGTATAAACGCTTTTGATTATAAATATCAATTTATACCGAATGATGAAGTTATAAAAGAAATAAGAGATAATTTTAAAAGAGATGTGAACAAGATATTTAAAGGAAAAGTAACCATTATTAACGAAGAAGAAATGATGTGTATGAATGATTTGATTGGTGGTGAATATCCCCATTGTTACTCTAGATAAAATATATATCCAACCAGATAATGAAACGATTTATTTTCTAGATTGTACAAGAGTTGATGGAAGCAATGAAATTATTTCTAGAAAGAAGGAAACTTTAGATATACAACTCGAAAGATTATGTAAAATATTGAAAGGAAAAGATATTTTACTCGCTGATGATGTCGTATTTACGGGAAGTGTTTTAAAGCAAATTATTAATAGATTTACTCGATTAGAAATCAATGTAGTTGGAATTATTAGTTCGATTTGTACGGAAAGTGCCTACCAATATTTTAATGAATTGTTAAAATATGGACTTAGATGTAATTATAGATTAGGAGAGAATGTAATCGATCAAATTTGTGAAAGAGATTTTTATTTTGGAATTGCAGGCTCTGGAATTATGATGGATACGCAAAATGGTTTATGGAAATCTCCCTATTTTAAGCCTTATGGAAATCCATGTGAAAGAGCTTCTATACCAGAAGAGTATGAAAAAGAATTTTCTAAAAACTGCTTAGAGAGAAGTATTTATTTGTGGGAAGAAATTGAAAAATTAAAAAAACAAAAAATAGTAATGAAAGAATTACCAGAAAGAATAATAAATACAAAGCCAAACCAAGAAGTGGTCAAAGTTTTAAAAAAGGAGATGAACCGATTATGAAAAAATTACAAATAGGAGTTATGGGCTCAGCGGCCGATCTTAAATATAGTGAAGAGGCATTAAAATTTTCAAGAACCTTAGGAAGATTAATTGCAGAATCTGGTAATATTTTAATTTACGGGGCTGAAAAAGAATATACTTCTCTATCAACTGAAGCTTCAAAAGAAGCAACAAAATGTGGAGGTATAACGGTTGGAGTTGTAGGAGGTAAAGAGAAAAGGGTTTATGGGGAATATAGCCCCACTATATTAATTCATTCTGGTCTTGAAATAGGTGGAGGAAGAGAATTTAGTTTAGTGCTTTCTTGCGATGTGATTATTGCAATAGCGGGAGGGTCAGGAACTTTAACAGAAATAGCGATTGCTTATCAGGCTGGCATTCCTATTATTGTAGTAAACAAATTTGGGGGTTGGGCTGAAAGTTTATCGAATCAATTTCTTGATGAAAGAAAGAGAATCAAATGTATAAGTGCCAGTTCTGAAAGAGAAGCCTTAGAAAAAGCAATAGAAGAGGGGGTGAAGAGATATAAAAATACAGAATGTGAAGGCTGGTTATGATTATTTACTCAATGAACAAAAGATAAGATAATTATATAAATTATTTGAAGAATATGGCTATAATTCGATAGAAACACCAATACTTATGTATTATGATATTTTAAGTGATAAATACGATAAGGATAATGATATTTTAAAGGAAATATATAAATTAAGCGATCAAGGAGAAAGACAGTTAGGACTTAGGTATGATTTAACGGCTCTTTTTGCAAAATTTATCGCTTTAAATAAGAAGAATTTAAAAATGCCATTTAAAAGGTATGAGATAGCGAAATCTTTTAGAGATGGTCCAGTCAAACTAGAAAGAATAGAGAAGTTTACTCAATGTGATGTTGATGTTGTTGGATTATCAGGCCAATTTATTGAAGTAGAATTATTAACACTATTTAATGAAGCATTTAAAAAACTAGGTATTGCTATTATTATAAAGTATAATAGTAGAAACTTAATGCATGGTCTTTTTCTAAAAAGTAAAATCAATGAGAAATTGATACCAAATGTTACTT
>CAJTSN010000060.1 GCA_910578745.1 uncultured Bacilli bacterium | reverse complement strand
ACCTAATATGGTATTTTTCAAATTTTAAACTTGTAATACAAATATATATCGGTCTAAACCGCTCAAATCCTTCTCACACCAAATCTTACTATTTGGAAAATAAGAAGAAGCTATTTTCATAACACGTTCCTTTTGCGTTTGTCCAATTTCAAAAGCAATAAGAAACTTCTCTATTATATAATTTTTAGCCTCTTTTAAAATCTGTCTATAAAAAGCAATTCCATCTTCCTCTGCATATAAAGCAATAGAAGGTTCATTTTCCTTTACGACTGCCATAATCTCTTCCTCATAAGAAATATAAGGAGGATTTGATATAATACAATCATATTTTTTATGAATATTTGAGAAAAGATCGCTTTCAATAAATACAACATCTGCTTCATTCTTTTTACAATTTTGTTTTGCAACTTCCAAGGCTTCCCTACTTATGTCACTAGCATCTACCCTTAGATGTAATTTTTTTGACATCGTAATAGCAATACACCCTGAACCTGTTCCAATATCAAGCACTTTTGGTTCTTTAAAATACATATCTAATATTTTCAATGTTCTTTCAACAAGTTCTTCTGTTTCCCATCTTGGTATCAAAACATTTTTATTGACTAAAAAAGGAAGTCCATAAAAATCCATACTACCTACAATATATTGAATGGCTTCTCCCTTTTCTAAACGTAATAATTCCTCTTCTACATTTTCTTTTTTTAAATATTTTTGTAAATACTCTTTATTTGTCATTACGCCTCTTTTAACTTTCTAGCTTGATCTTCTGTAATAAGAGCTTCTATGACCTTATCAATGTCTCCTTGCATCACACGATCAAGTGTATTTAATGTAAAACCGATACGATGATCTGTCACACGGTTTTGTGGATAATTATAGGTTCTAATTTTTTCTGAACGATCTCCTGTTCCAATTTTACTTCTTCTTTCGATTCCCATTTCTTTTTCTTGTTGTTGTAGCTTGAAATCATAAAGACGTGTTTGTAAAATCTTTATGGCTTTTTCTTTATTTTTAATTTGACTTCTCTCCGTTTGTGAGTAAACGACAATGCCTGTTGGAATATGCGTTAAACGTACCGCAGAATCTGTTGTATTTACGCCTTGTCCTCCACAACCAGAGGCCCTTGTGATGTCAATTCGAACTTCATTCATATCTAAGGCAGCATCGACTTCCTCCGCTTCTGGCATTACAAGAACTGTAGCTGTAGAAGTATGAACTCTACCTTGTGTTTCTGTCACAGGAACACGTTGTACTCGATGAGCCCCTGATTCATATTTTAGTTTCGAATATACATTTTCTCCCTTTACCATAAAACTGATTAGGGAATAACCTCCTGCTTGTGAATGCTCTTCTTCCATCAATTCGATCTTCCAATTTTCTCTCTCAGCAAGTCTTTTATACATATCAAATAAATCCCCTGCAAAAATATTGCCCTCGTCTCCTCCTGCTGCACCACGAATCTCTACAATTACGTTTTTTCCATCATTTGGATCTTTAGGAAGAAGTAAAATTTCAAGTTCTTGATTTAATTTTTCTAAACGTGTTGTTAAATCATCAACTTCGATGCGAGCCATTTCCCCAAGTTCTGGATCCTTGCTCATTTCTTTCGCATCCTCTAGTTCTTTTATAAGCTTTTTATATGTTTGATACGCTTCATAAGCCTCTCGTAAGGAAGCTTGCTCCTTGGTTAATTTTAATGTTTCTTTAATATCGGAAACTACCTCTGGTTTCATCAATTCTTCCGTTAATTCATTATATCTTGTCTCAATATTTTTTAAACGTTCGATCACAAGAATCGCTCCCTTCTTCTTTTTGATTATACTATATTTTATTTTGTTTTTCAATAAATAAAACAAGAAAAAAAGGACCTAGTCCTCCTCTTTTATTTGAATATGTAATTCTTGTAGTTGCTTCTCATCTACCTCATTAGGACACTCACTCATCAAATCCGTTCCACTTGCCGTTTTTGGAAAAGCGATCACATCACGAATATTTTCGGTACCTGTAAGGAGCATCGTTAACCGATCTAGTCCAAAGGCTAAACCACCATGAGGTGGGGTTCCATATTGAAAAGCCTCTAAGAAAAAACCAAATTTTTCTTTTGCTTCTTCTTTTGTAAAACCAAGAGCTTCAAACATTTTTTCTTGTACTTCTTCTCTATGAATACGAATAGAGCCCCCTCCTGCCTCATACCCATTAATTACAATATCATAGGCCTTCGAATAGCAGTGTGCTTTATCAGTCAACAATTTTTCAATATCTTCTTCTTTGGGAGCCGTAAATGGATGATGACAAGCAACATATCTCTTTTCTTCTTCACTATATTCAAAAGATGGAAAATCAACAACCCAAAGCATTTCATAAGCCTCTTTCTTGATTAAATCTAAATCATGACCCAATTTTAATCGTAAAGCACCTAATGCTTGTTTTACAATTTCTCTTTTTGAAGCAATAAAGAAAATACAGTCTTTCTCTTCTAAATGTAATTTTTCCTCTAATGATTTCTTTTCTTCTAACGAAATTACTTTACTAATGCTTCCTGTAACCTCACGCCCCCATTTTAACCAAGCGAGTCCATTTGCCTTATACGTTTTTACAAACTCTGTTAATTTATCGATTTCTTTTCTAGAATAAAAATCCCCTTGATTTTTTACAACCAAACAGTTAATAATTCCTCCTTCTTGAATCACATTTTGAAAAACGGTAAAGTCGGTTTTTAAAAAAAGATCCGTTACCTCCTCTATTTTCATATCAAAACGTAAATCTGGTTTATCTGAACCATAGAAGTTAATAGCATCATCATACGTCATTCTTTTTAAAGGAAGTGATATGGAAACTCCTTTTATTTCTTTAAAAACATCGGCAATTAAAGCCTCCGCCATGGCCATGACGTCCTCTTCCTCAACAAAACTCATCTCCATATCAATTTGTGTAAATTCAGGTTGTCGATCCGCTCTTAAATCTTCATCACGAAAACACTTTGTAATTTGAAAATATTTTTCCATGCCGCCAATCATTAGAAGTTGTTTAAATAACTGTGGAGACTGAGGCAATGCATAAAATTTTCCAGCACTCATACGAGCAGGAACCAAAAAGTCTCTAGCTCCTTCTGGTGTCGATTTACATAAGATAGGCGTTTCAATTTCAATAAATCCTTCTTTATTTAAAAAGTTACGAACGGCTAACATAATCTTATGACGTACTATCAATTTCTCCTTTAATTCTTTTCTTCGTAAATCTAAATATCGATACTTTAATCTTGTGTCTTCTAAAGCGGTCACATTATTTAAGTCAAAAGGAAGAGGCTTTGCTTCATTTAAAATTTCAAGTTCTTCCACTTCGACTTCAATCTCACCCGTTTTTAAATTTGGATTTTTATTTTCTCTTTTACAAATATTTCCAACAATCTCTATTACATACTCATTTTTTAAAGTAAGTGCTTTTTGATAACAGGCCTTCTCTGGCTTTACCATCAACTGTATAATTCCACTTCGATCTCGTAAATCCATAAAAAGAAGTCCCCCTAGGTTTCTTACTCTAGAAACCCAACCTTTTAAAGTCACTTTCTCTCCTACATTTGAAATTGTAAAAAAAGTATTATTCCATTTCTTCATGAGATCCACCACACTCTTCACACGTACATTCTTCTTCAAAAGCTTCATCCAAAAAAGCAATTAATTCTTCTTTTTGAATTTTATATTCTTCTTTTGTATGATTATCTTTGACAGTCAAAAGATTTTGCTCTAGCTCATCTTCTCCCAAAAGAATGAGAAATCTGGCATTTTTCTTGTCGGCTTGCTTAAAATTTGCCTTGATGTTTTTATTCATATAATCGGTATCTGCTTTAAAGCCACTTAAACGTAATTCTTGTAGTAAAGAAATGGCTTCTTTTTTTGTTTCCTCAAATGGGATAATATAAACATCAAGTGTATTATTACATAGGTCAATTTGCTCATATCTAAGAGCCGTCATCAGTCTTTCCATTCCTAAGGCAAACCCAACTCCTGGTACATCTACATCTCCAATATTCTTGACTAGATTGTTATACCTTCCTCCACCACACAATACGTTTTGACTTCCAAAGCCTTCTACTGAAGCTTCCACTTCAAAAACGGTATGTGTATAATAATCTAAACCTCTCACAATTCCCGGATGAATCGAATAAGGAATATCCATCACCTTTAAATATTCTTGCACCTTTTCAAAATGCTTTTTACTTGCCTCATTCAAGTAATCAATTGTCTTTGGAGCTTTTTTCATGATTTCTAAATCATGGTCAACCTTGCAATCTAAAATACGCAATGGATTTTTAGAAAATCTTTCTTTACAATCTTCACATAACTCGCTTAAATGAGGTTTAAAATGTTGAATTAAAGCTTCACGGTATTTTTCTCTAGATTCGGTATCCCCTAAAGAATTAATATTGACTTTTATTCCTTTTAAACCTAACAATTTATATAAAGTAACAGGGATACTAATCACCTCAGCATCCGCCATTGCATCTTGACTTCCAAAAACTTCGACTCCAAATTGATAAAATTCTCGAAATCTACCTGCCTGTGGTCTTTCATAACGATACATTGGTCCATAATACCATGTTTTAACTGGCATTACGTCTCTTGCATACATTTTATTTTCAATAAAACTTCGAATCACACCAGCCGTTCCTTCTGGACGAAGAGTCATTTTTCGCTCACCTCGATCTAAAAAATCGTAGGTTTCTTTGGTAACAATATCAGTCGTTTCCCCTACAGCTCGGTGAAAAAGTTCACTTGCCTCAAAATGTGGTGTTCTTACGTACTCATAATCATATCGATCCATGAGGGCTCTAAGTACATTTTCAATATATAAAATCGTCTGTCCCTCTTTTCCGTAAACATCATAAGTCCCCTTTGGTTTTTGTATCATAAAATTCATCCCTTTCTTGTGCACAAAAAAATCTATAATTTAAGGACGAATTTTTCCGCGGTACCACCTTAATTTATAGATAAACTATACACTCATCTCTTTAACGCAGAAATACGTTTTACTGTATTTTGTTTGTTGTCTTTTTCAAAAACATAGGTAAATGTTTTCACCTTACACATTCTCTCTATAAATCTATATTTTTTACTTTTTCAAACCAGTAATTCTCTATTATTATAGAAAAAAATAACATGGAAGTCAAGAAAATTTCTCCTCTTCATAAAGCATACTTGCCTTTTTATAAGAATAAATTTTTGATCCTTTTTTATTCATGTTTTCTAATATTTAAAACTTTCATTAAAAGAGTCGGCTTCCCCTATTCTTTTTTCTTTTCTAAAAAAATAACAATCGATAGGATTGCTATTTCAAGATTAATCTTATTTAGATACTACATGTTTAAACGTTATTCATGCAACTATCTATTTCTAGTTTTCTTCCATTTTTTGATTCTATTCTTAGAAAAACAATCTTTTTAGAATTTTTCTTCTTTTGGTATCTTTTTAAGTGAAACTCATATAGTTAAATGACTAGAAAGTAGGGATTAAATGGAAAAATCTGAAATTATAAAAAGTATTGCCACAAGAACGGGTGGTGACTTATACTTAGGAGTTGTTGGAGCAGTTCGAACAGGAAAATCGACATTTATTAAAAAGGTGATTGAGAATTTAGTTGTCCCAAACATTGAAGATGAATATGAGAGGAAACGAGCACTTGATGAAATCCCTCAATCCGCCGCTGGAAAAACAATCATGACAACAGAACCTAAATTTGTACCTTCAAATGCTGCAAAAATAAAAATTAATGAAATGGAAGCGAGTATTCGTTTAATTGATTGTGTTGGTTATGTCATCAAAGACGCTCAAGGTTATGAAGATGAAAATGGACCAAGAATGGTAAAATGCCCTTGGTATGATGAGGAAATTCCTTTTATAGAAGCGGCTGAAATTGGAACAGAAAAAGTCATTAAAGAGCATTCCTCTATTGGTATTGTAGTCACGACCGATGGCTCATTTGGAGAAATTCCAAGAAGTAGTTATATCGAAGCAGAAACAAGAGTCATTAGTGAATTAAAAGAAATGAATCGTCCCTTTATTGTTGTATTAAATTCGACCCATCCAATGCTTCCAGAAACCGAACGACTTGCAGAAAAATTAAAGGAAGAATATGAAGTTCCTGTTTTACCTATGAATATTGACTCTATGGGTGAAAAGGACATTTATACGATATTAAGGGAAGCACTTTATGAATTTCCAGTCTTAGAAGTAGAAGTAGAAATGCCAGACTGGATTGCTACCCTTTCTCCAACAAACTGGTTAAAAAAAGTTTATATTGATTTCATTAAAGATAGTGTCGTTGAAATTGATAAA
Source organism: uncultured Bacilli bacterium (assembly GCA_910578745.1). Lineage (GTDB taxonomy): Bacteria > Bacillota_I > Bacilli_A > RF39 > UBA660 > CATOJL01. Next base: position 1,574 of record CAJTSN010000060.1, on the reverse strand, counting down.
TTGAAAGATGCAGATAGCATTACCAGCCATTTTAAAGAATGTGATTATATCGATAAAGCTTATATTTCTTCTATCAATACAGAAACTGGAATTGTAACCATTCGTCTAGAAGCACCTGAGAATTTATACAATCAAATTTTAAAGGAAATGATTGATACAGATATAGCAAATAAATCAGAATTATTAAAGTTATTCCAAGACTACAAAGAAATGAAAGAAGAATACTCTCAATTTAAAGCGGCTTTAAAAATGGTAAAACAAACAGGTTATGGGGTTGCTTCTCCTACCCTATCCGATATGAAATTAGATACACCAGAAATTATCAAGCAAGGAAGTCGTTATGGAGTCAAATTAAAAGCAACAGCTCCAGCCATTCATATGATCCGTGTTGATGTAGAATCTACCTTTGAACCAATTATCGGTTCTGAATTACAAAGTAAAGAGTTAATCAATTATTTAATGAAAGATTATGATACGAGTCCAGAAAATATTTGGAAAAGTGAAATTTTTGGAAGAAGTTTAGATGTCATTGTCAAAGAAGGAATCCAAGCAAAACTATCTTTAATGCCAGAAAATATTCGCTTTAAATTAACGCAAACATTAAATAAAATTGTAAATAAAGGTTCTGGAAACTTAATTGCTTTTGTTTTATAAAAATCCATATTGGATTTTTTTGTTATCCTTTTATGACTAGCAATAACAAAAAAAAAGTGAACATTTCACTTTTTTTATCTAACCTTTGCTATAATGATACGTATACCGAAATAGTACATTGTGAAATTTCTTTTAGGCTTTCACTTACCTTATAAAATTATTAGAGTATTACTAAATCTAAGGAAATTGTATTATGCTTCTCATTTAGTTTAAATTCCAATTGTTCAAGTTCCTTATCAAAATTGTGCAACCTTCTTCCCAACATAGATGCATAATAAAATACGCCTTCTGGAGAAACAAATTTGTAACAGTCCGCATTGGCAACGACTTCTGACTCTATACTATAAAATTTTTCCGCGCCATGATGTTCTTCTACACATTTAATAATATTTTCTTTTTCACTCTCACTTAAACAATCAACATCTTTTATCAATTCTTTTGTAGCAGTAGATGACATAGAAATATGTTGTTTTCCAACTCCTAAAGATGAAGCCTCTGGAAGTTTTGAATCCATCATTGCCAAAGCAATTTTTACGATTTTCTCATCTGCCCCATATTCTTTTGCTAATTTCATACCTGCGTTCCAAGCAAGCTGATGAAGAAATTCCATATCTGGATTATATTTTCTAATTTCTTCTTTATTAAAATTGTCAGCTTTATTTATCAATTCTTCAATATTCATCCATCTTTCCTCCTTATTTTCAATATAATTTTATCATATATTTTCTTTAAATCGTAGCATTATAGCAAAATTTTATAAACTATGTTCTTTTTCACTCAAAATTCCATTTATACTAAAATATTGAAGTAAGTTTGATTCTACTAGAATATGTTGCCTATTAAAGAGGAACATTAGAGTAAAAAACGAAAAACATTCCACTTTTAAATATAAAAAAATTGTTTCGAATGGTATACCACAT
>CAJTSN010000059.1 GCA_910578745.1 uncultured Bacilli bacterium | reverse complement strand
ATGTAAGTCTGAATAGTTACATATTTTCATTTACATATTCTCACTTCTCTAAAAAGGAAGTTTAAGAAGTTGGGGCAGTCAATTCAGAAAATGTTTTCCCTGCTTGAATACCATTAATAATCTCTTTTGCATTTGTAACTGTCTCTTGTTTTGGAAGCATTACAGACAATTTTTGATTTGGATAACTATAGGTATAAGACATACTTCCTGTTCCATCCAAATTCACATTATTAATACTCCAACTAGGCATTTTATCCAATTGCATCTTTACTAATGCATAAATATCTTCTGTTTCCATATTTGTTTGAAAACTGTTTTCTAATGTGCCTAAAATATCACTATATTTACTAATAATTGTTTTACTTTCTGTCATTTTTTCAATAATTTTCGTAATCACTTGTTGTTGATTTTGCCCTCTATGTCTATCTCCTGATGCATAGGCATGACGTTCTCTAGAAAAAGCCAAAGCACATTTCCCATTTAATTTGTTTTCTCCCTTTTTGATTGGACAACTAGAATCTGTCCAAGGAGTAAAAGCAATATCCGAATTAATTGTGACTCCTCCTACAACATCTACTAAATCAATCAATGTATTGAAATTGACACGCACATAATAATTGATATCAATATCTAGTAAATCTTCTATTGTTTGAATAGACATATTAATACCATGAACTCCTGCATGCGTTAATTTATCTTTAAGTCCGGTTGTTCCATGAAGCTGTACATAATAATCTCTTGGAATTGAGGTAAGTATAATCTGATTTGTTTTTGGATGAATGGTCATGATAATATTGACATCACTTCTTGATCTTGTTGCAATAGGTCCATATGTATCAATTCCACTAATATAAACATTAAAAGCTTCCTGTGTTACTTTTGCCTCTTTTATTAAATTTTTTACTTCTGATTTTACATCAATTGTCTCTATAATTTTAGTGAGATTTACAAATTTTTCATCATTTTCTTCTAAAGCATCTTTATGTGCATCGCTTATTAAAATCACATTAATTTTTTTATTTAATAAGTCATCGGCTAATTTTAATAAATCATCATATTCTTTCACTTTTTTATTATTAAATTCTTCTAATTTTGTCATTGCTTTTTTATAAGTATCTGCACCACTTGGATATACCCCCACAATCTCTTCTTGAATCTCTTTTCCTTTTTGGTATTTTGAATCACTTAATACAAGCAAATAGTAGCGCTCTACCTCATAATTTGAAGCCGATATTTTATTAAAAAAATCAGTTGTATCCCAAATTTTAAGTAATCCAAATGTTGAAACGGCTCCAATAAGAAGGGATAAAATACAAAAAAAGACTTTAACTTCTTTTCGAATTTTTGGAAGCAAGAGAAGTATAAGTATAAGAAGAACCACTCCCGTAAAAATCCAAAGATAAATCATATACTTATTTGGAATGACATTCATTTTTAAAAGATTAAATAGCAATAAAAAGAATGTAATAAAAAGAAACAAAGCATTACAAACACTTACAATATTAATTACTTTCCGCACCTTATTATTTTTTCGTTTATGTACTTGTTGTGCCATACGACCACCTTCCATTCGTATTTATTATAGCATGGAATATAGAAGTTGTAAAACGAATAAATAAGAAAACTGTAAATTGATTTTTTTTAATGATTTTCTTTTATCAACTTCATTTTAATTTATAAAAGTACAAATTAAGAATTTCATAAAAAAAAGACGCAAGTTCCATCGTCTTCAATCCTTTTTATCACTTGAATTTATTTTATGAATAAAATCAATATAAGCCTTTATCAAATCAGGATCGTTTTGATTTTGGGGCAAATCTTTCAAATCAAAAAAACGCATTTCTTTCGATTCTACATCCCATTTTAGTTCTCCAGAGTAATGCTTAATACAATAAAGAACCGTATTATTTATGACAACATCCCCATTTGGATACTTATTTCTTCTACTTGCACCTGAAATGACTCCGATCAATTGTAAATCTTCTTCTCTTACTTCTAGATTGGTTTCTTCATGAACTTCACGAATCACAGTATCTTCAAAACGCTCCCCCAATTCTTGGCAGCCTCCCGGAAGACCCCATTTATCTCTATCTGAGCGATTTTGCAATAAAATCTGCCCTTTTTCATTTACAATAATAGCCGCTGCTCCATCTTGTAAAAGAACAAACTTATGTTTTAAATTTCCCATACAAAGTCTTGTAAACACAGGATATCCTACACGATTACTCCACATGATAATCTCATCAGTAGAAAGATTAGTCATAATGTTTTTTACCTGTTCATAAGTTAAATTTCTCTGTTCTTGTAAAGACAGATGAGAAATCCAATCTAGAATTTCTTGCTTATTCATTTTATTTTCCTCCATTCCTACCAAACCCTTTCCTAAAAAAATCTATAATAGCATTTGAAATTTAATTGACTTCATTTTTTACCCCATTTATAACATCAAAATTTTTTAATTGCATTCAAATCGATTTCTTATCATACTATTTTTTTCATTTTAAAAATAAACATTTTCCTTTTTAAATGAGGATACACTTATATTTTCTCTTGAATCATCATATCCTCATCGTTTAATAAAATAGCAAGCAAAACGCTTTTTTGATATTCAGTAAGTTCCATTTTATCTGCATCAAATTCCTTCTTTCCACTTACTTCATAAAGTGCATCTAAAGTTTTAATTGCTTTGTCTTTCAATTCAGAGGAAAACTGAATTTCTTTTTCTTCGTAACTATATTCCCCAGTAAAATGCATACAATTTAATTCGAAACAAGGTTCTGTAAGTGGAGTGATTGTTAAAGTTTTAATCATCCTATTTTCAAACAAGTATATATAGGTTTCAGCTCCAAAATCATACCGAATTTTATAAATATAATCCGAATACTGCACTTTGTTATTACTAGCATTCTTAACAAGACTTTGCCTATAAAATAGAATGAAACCTATTGAAATAAAAACAAAAAGAATTACGAATATTATTAGCAATATTCTTTTCCTTTTATTCCCATTTTCATTTATTCCTTCCATTAAAAATCAAGTCCCCTTCCCATACAGGAATACTATACCATCTTTAGTATATTTTTTAAATACTTTTTAAATGGTTTTTCCATATCTTAGTTCATACATAATTTAATGAAACAAATTTTCTGCACCTAGAATACACATATAAGAATTTATAATGATACTACAGAAACTTACTCTTTGTTCAAATAAAACTACAACGTATTGCATACAAGAAAAACAAAAAAGATGTAAAGAATGAAGATATATCTTAATTAAAATTGTAATAACGAATATTTATAGGAAATTTTATTTTCATGGTTCATTTTGTTACTCTCCATGAAGAATACTTTATCAATTTATTAAATCTAGAAAAGAAAAGCTCCCTACCATACATTTTTGAAATTTTTTTAGGAGAAGGAAAATAATTTAAAATTGCTTATTGAAAAATTCAAAATATAGTGTATAATTTAAGTATGCCGACTTAGCACAGCTGGTAGTGCAACGCACTCGTAACGCGTAGGTCGCTGGTTCAAATCCGGCAGTCGGCACCATTGAGGTTAAAAGTCGCACTATTGCGATTACTATATTTAAAGTTCATAATATTTGTTATTATGGATTTTTTATTTAATAAATAAAAGTTTATCAACTATGTTTTGATGCTTGCGTCAAAACATATAGGGAGTTAGAAGTTATGGCATTATTATCAATAAAATTATATATAGATTATGATGACTTATTACCTAAAAATTGTTATAATAATTATAAATTGTTAGAAAATTGAAAGGAAGTATTATAGATGCCGATAATAGGAATTGTAGGAAAACCAGCAAATGATAGTAAATCATTATGGACCAAGCAAAAAATAACTGATGATTTTAGAAAAATAATTGTTAAGAATGGAGGAATAGCGATAGGAGTATTACCAACCAATGTTGATTATGATGAATTTATGACACAATCTGAAAAGGAGAACTTTCATAAAATATTAAAATTATGTGATGGGTTCATTTTACAAGGTGGTTGGCAAACGGGAAAACATGAAATATATGTTGCCAAATATGCTATTGAAAATGATGTACCATTATTAGGTACTTGTTGTGGTCTTAATAATATTTTATTTTCACAAGGTGATAAAGTTCAAAAAGAAAGAAATGAGGCACATAATATATATGATAAAGATTACAGACATGATATAGTTATTGATGAATCATCAAAATTATATAAAATAATCGGGCAAAATAGAAAAATATCTGTAAATAGTATTCATAATGTCATGATTAAAGACAGCGATGTAAAACACTTTGATATCGTGGCTCATGATTTAAATGGATTTGTTGAAGCAGTTGAATTGAAGAATAAAATTTTTTGCTTAGGAGTAAAGTGGCATCCTGAAATAATGGAGAATGACGAACTTATGCAAAACTTAATGAAAAAATTTATACAATCATGTGATGAATATCACAAAAGAATTAGTGAGACTTAATTAGAAAACTAAATTTTAACATAGTGCAAAACCCCATCAGTAAACGCACCAGATTGATAGGAAACTCGAACTTTTTGTTTCGAGTTTTATAATGTTTAAAATTATGACATTCTAAGCTTTGTCAATAATAAATTTTTATGATATTATAGACATACTGAAAAAACACGAGATTTCTAATTTTTTTAAAAATTTAGAAATAATGTGTTGATTTAGTATATAATGTAAATGTAGTCAAGTGGTGATGACTACTAATTATCTAATTGCTTACACAAAGCTAATATTTTACGAAGGAGCTTTGTAGTACAAGCAATGATTGATGCGTAATGATGTTAATATATTTATATAAATCAAACTTTGAATAATTAAATTAACGCGTTGTGCTAGTTAAATATAGGAAATAGAAAAATCATTCAAAAAATGGTACAGTATATTTGAAAACAATAATATAAGGAGTACCAAAATGAATGATTTATTAAATGATATCACAAAACCACAAAATATAGAAGAACTTTATCAAAGTATTTTGCTAATTGTAACATTAATATACAATACAAATACACCTGATAGCGTAAAATATAGAAAAAATAAGGATAAAGCAAAAATGAATGATTCAGAACTTATATCTATACAACTATTAATTGAATGCATTGGAAAAACACAAAATGCTGGATATCTATATTTAAAAGCAAATCATCCAAACTTAGTAAATTATGTAGAACGTTCTCGGTTTAATCGTCTAATATCTTCCTTGTTTACAGTAGTTAGGATGATTCGAAAAAGAATACAAAGAAATGAAACATGTGAGCATAAAATTGTAGATAGTTTTCCTTTAATAGTAAACAAATTTGGGAGAGCCTATTTTGGAAAAAGGCTAAGAGATTACTCTTCTTATGGCTATTGTGCAAGTAAGAAAGAAAAATATTATGGAATGAAAGTACATGTCATTATAGACCTAAATGGAAATCCAATTGATTATTTACTCACAAAGGCAAACATAGATGATAGAGAAGCTTTATATGAATTATCGCAAATGATGAATATTACTATTTTATTTGGAGATAAAGGCTATGTAGGAAATATAGGTAAAGAATTAAGGGAAGAAAAAGGAATTCGTTTATATGCATTAAAAAGGGATAACAGTAAAGAACCATTACCCAAAGCATTTAGAAATAGAATTTCTAAATTAAGAAGACGAATTGAATCTACATTTAATCAACTAATAGAACATTTTGATATGGAAAGAGTGCGAGCAAAATCATTTCTTTCTCTTCAGACAATGCTAGAAATGAAGTTTCTTTGTTTTAATATACTTACTCTTATTGGAAAATCTACTGCCATTTCCAATGTCTTGAATTTTGACTAGCACAACGCGTTAATTAGATTTGCTTTTTCTTCTCTTGTAAAATCTTTCCACGATTTATTATATTCTTTATATTTTTCTGGGTATTTAACTGAATTGATAAAATCTATATCTCGCTTTACTAAAATATCTTCTGGTGTGAATTTTAACTCATCACATACTTCTGATTCATTTAATTTTGTTTCCAAATCTTCAATCGTATTTTCTACCTTTTTTCGTTCTAAATCATATTCCTCAAGAGTAAATACTTCGTTTACATAAGCCTCTCTAATTCTAGTAAATTTATCTTTTTGCTTTTTGATTTCTTTTTCAATGTCTTCTTTGGGATTTTCTATTTTTTGTTTTATCATAGGCAAAAAGAATTGATTAACAACTGAATCGTATTCTACAATATTATCTATAAATTCACTAATATATTCTTCGATAGTATTTTCTTTGATTGTTAATTTACAATCATTGCAATAGTAATAGAAGTATGAATTACCATTTTTCTTTGTTGTTGCTTTACCACCTAAAATTCTTCCACATTTCGGACATTTTAATTTTTGTAAGAATAAGTAAGTTAAAGTTCTTTGATAACTTCTAGAGTTTTTCTTCTTTTGTACTTGGCATTCTTCCCATAGTTCTTTACTAACTATTGGTTCTACAACATTCGGATAGTAAGTAGGTTTCTTTGTTTTCTTTCCATGAACAAAATCCCCTTTATAAATCTCATTTTGTAAAATACCAACAATCGTGGAATCTCGCCAGTTTGTTTTATTTAATACTTTTTCATCATTTAAAATATTACTAATTTTCTTGTATGATAAGCCACTATGATACATTTCAAATATCCGAATAACAACATCTTTTGTTGTTAAGTCTGGTACTAAAGTTTTACCATTTCTTTTATATCCTAATGGACTTTGATGGGGAATATGACCAACCTTAATTGCCCCAGCTAAACCTATTTTTGTTCTCTCACTTGTTCTTTCTATCTCTTGTTGACTAACTGAAGTAAGTATTCTTGAAATCATTTTCCCATTTGCATTTGTAGTATTAATATCATCATTCGCACAATCTAAGAAAGCATCGTTTTCTTCTAGAAATGTTAAATTTTTTCCCAATCAGCAACTGAACGAGTAAGTCTATCCAGTTTTAATACAACAATCGTATTACATTTCTTATCTTTAATATCTTGTAATAATTCATCAAATGCAGGTCGTTTATTACCTGTTTTAGCACTGATTCCAGCATCTTCATATACTTTATAGATTTCATATCCTTTATACTCACACATAGCCCTTAAACGCTTTTCTTGTTCTGGTAGGCTAAAACCCTCTCTAGCTTGATCTTCTGTGCTTACTCTAATATATAAACCTGCTATCTTTTTTACGTCATCATACATCAAATTATCATCTCCCTTTTCTAGTTTCAAAAAAAGAGAAGTAAAGGTACTACAAACTAATACTTTTACTTCTCAAAATAAGTCTTTGTAAATCACTTACATAATACAACATTTTTCTTATTTTGTCTATTACCCATTTGTAGAGAATATGTATTAGTTCATACTTTTTATGTAGTTTTCAAGTTCTGATATTTTAATTTTCTTACTTAAATTATTGATATAGATTTCATTTGAATAATTAAAGGCAAGAAACATTATGTTATTGATAATAATTCTATGAGGTTCGATATAGTTCAAATTTGTCTTATCAATTTTACGAATACTACCATTTATAATTGTTGGAGTAGTATTACAAAAATCACATATTATCTCTAATCGTTTCTTTAAAGATTCTTCCATATCAATTTCTCTTTTGATTGCATTAATCATAGACACCAACCTTTCCTATGATTTTCTCTAAAAACAGAAAAAATCAACCATTTCTGATTGATTCTATATCTAAAAGTTCGAATAGTTCGAACAGATTTCCCAATGGTGGCTGTGGTCGGACTCGAACCGACACGGAATCGCTTCCACTTGATTTTGAGTCAAGCTTGTCTACCAATTTCAACACACAGCCATATATAAAACATCTTGATTATAACATGAAGTTATACATTTTTCAATGTTTTATGTTTACTTTACACACTAAATTGTAACTATTCAGACTTACATACACTAAAATGAGGGCAATTTATAAAATGCTCT
>CAJTSN010000058.1 GCA_910578745.1 uncultured Bacilli bacterium | reverse complement strand
CACATGTTTTAAGTCGATTTGAATCGATAAAGTTGACAATTTGAAAAAAAATGTTAAAATAACATAACAACAAAGGGGGAGTGTTATGTTAACAATGACAAAAAGGGGAGCCGATTTATCTAAAACGAATGGTTTTTCTTTACGAAATCTGTTTTCTATTGCGAAAGAGAAAGTAAAATCAATTATTAAGGAAATGTATGAAACACAAAAAGAGTTTGACGAAGAATTAAAAAGAGTCGATTGGATGGAGGAGAAGCTCAATCAAATAGCGCAGATGAAAATAGAAATAAAGCGTACTATAAAAACAGTTTCTAAGAAAGAAAGCTCTACCAAAAAGGAAGAAGAAATTCCTTCTAAAAAGGTGATATATAACGAGAGAGTAGATATGAGTCGTTATTTACGAAAAGAGGGAGCTTCTAGTGCAGTTGATTCTGTCAATAAATTATTAGAAAAAAGTGCAAATCATGAACTTTCTATACAAAAAATACAAGGTAGAATAAGTTTACTTCCAAAGGATTATGTTTCAAAGATACAAAAGCAACAAGAAAAAAATGAGGAAGTACCAAAAAAAGAAGAGAGTGTTCAAATTCGGGCAGAGGTTCTTAAAAAAACAAAGAATGTAGATGGACAACCATCGAAACCACTGGGTGTTTTTGATTATATTAAAGAAATTGAAAAGATTGATACTTATATATGTGAAAACAAAGAGAGTAAGGATTTTGAAAAACTATACCGCATAAGACAATTTATGGATATAAGAAGTGAATACATCGCAAAGATGAAATCTCCTATAATGTTATCTATGGCTCAGTTTAATGCAGAGTTACGTATATTTATAAATAACGTAAAAAATGGGGACTTTCACTATGAAGAAGATGACATTCTTATGATGAATAGAAATTATTGTTTTTTAAAGAATTTATATACAAAATATGTAACAGAAGAGGATATAAAAGAGATCCTTATGAGTATTGAAGTCAAAGTAAATTGGATTCATAAGAAAATAGAAGAGAAAAAAATACAGCAATCTGTATTTGTAAAAGAGAAAGTTGCTTAGAAACTTCTTTCTTTTTTGTTTGACTTTTTATAGGCTTTATTATAAAATTTTAGTGAATATAGAAAAGGTGATTTGTTTTGAGTATACATGAAAACAGTGATGTTCGAGTTCCTATTAATTCGGATAGTTTATCCATTCAAAGAGAAGAAAACAAGTGCATTTTATGTGGCAATTGTAGAAGTGTTTGTAAATATTCTCAAGGAGTATATGGAAAATATGATTTGAAAGAAACAGGGGATTATGCCATTTGTATTGATTGTGGGCAATGTTCGAATGTTTGTCCTACAGGATCCATTTGTGAAGTGAAAGATTATTTAGAACTAAAAAAGCTAATGAAAAATTCGGAATATACTTTTGTATTTGAGACGGCGCCTTCTGTTCGAGTTGCACTTGGGGAAGAATTTTGTATGCCTACAGGAAGTTTTGTTGAAGGACAAATGGTAAGTGCCTTACGAAAATTGGGAGCACACTATGTTTTAGATACAGTAACGGGGGCCGATTTAACAGTTATGGAGGAGGCAAATGAGCTTTTAGAGCGCATAGAAAATGAAGAAAATCTTCCTATGTTTACTTCTTGTTGTCCAGCTTGGGTAAAGTTTGTAGAAACCTTTTATCCTGAATTTATCCCGAATTTATCCACTTGTAAAAGTCCTATTTTAATGGAAGGTGCGTTAGTAAAAACGTATTTTTCCACTCAATTGCACCTTGATGCTGAAAAAATCAAGCATGTAGCGGTAACTCCTTGTACAGCAAAAAAAGCAGAAATAAAAAAAGAGGGTATGAATGTTTCTTCAACGGAATCATCGAACTTTCGTGATGTGGATTTTGTGATTACAACAAGAGAACTTGCTGAGTGGATTCGAGAAGAGAAAATAGACTTTCTTTCTTTGGAAGAATCCAAATATGACTCCCTTTTAGGCGAGTCGACTGGAGCAGGACTTATTTTTGGAGCGACGGGTGGAGTCATGGAAGCCACCATTCGAACAGCCTCTTTTTATATAACTGGGGAAAAATTAGAACAGATTGAATTTGAAAATCTCCGTGGTTTTGATGGAATCAAGGAAGCAAAAGTGATGCTTGGAGATATCGAACTATCGGTTGCTGTTGTTACTGGAACAAATAATGCACATAAATTTTTAGAATTATTAAAAAAAGGGGAAAAACACTATGACTTTATTGAAGTCATGGCTTGTGTTGGAGGTTGCATTGCAGGAGGGGGCCAGCCAAAAGTAAAGGAACCTATGTCTTTTTTAGAAACAGAAAAAAGAGGGGCTTCTTTATACGCAAAAGATAGAACTTTAGAAAAGAGATGTAGTTATGAAAATAGTGAAATTCAAAAACTATATAATACATATTTGAGAAAACCGGGTAGTCCTTTAGCAAAAAAATTACTTCATACGACTTATACTTCTAAGAAAGACCTTTTACATAAAAGTGTAAAAGTAAACAATTAAAAAATTCTTTGGTTGCTAAAAATTTAAAATAGGCGTATACTATTGGATAGGAGAAAGAGGTGGAAAGATATGAAGAGTAAGAAAAAGAAATTTATAATCGGGGGAATTGTAACCGCTTTAGGAGCTACTGCAGGAGCAATCTTCTTATCGAAAAAGAAAAAAGCAAAATGTCAATGTAAAAATGAAGAGAATGAAAATTAAATAGAAAGAGGCTTTCCCTCTTTTTTGCATTTTTAACGAAGTTATGTTATACTATTTTGTTGGAGATGTAATTTATTATTTTTTATTACCACCACTCCATTTATCTTCTCCTCTATTTTGGGTGTATGCTCTTTTACTATTTGGATTTTGTTTATGTCTTTTTACATTTAAGGTTGATAAAAAAGGGGATATTTTTCTTGCAAGATATAAACCAAAGAAAATGTTATCGACATTATGGGGTGGTTACTTTCTTCTACTTGTATTTCCGTTTGTTCTTTTATTCATTGGCTCTCCTCTTTTTAATGCCAAAACGTATGCCAACCGAATTACGATTGTCGATGCGGATTTTAAAGAAAACGTAACTGGGGTCGATTTTAATACGCTTCCTTTGCTTGATAAGGATTCTTCTATGAAATTAGGGGATCGGGTGATGGGACAAATGACGGATTTGGTTTCACAGTTCACTGTATCAGAACTTTATACGCAAATTAATTATAAAGATGAAATTGTTCGAGTTACACCACTTGAATATGCAAGTGTCATTAAATATTTTACAAACCATAAAGAAGGGGTAAAGGGATATATTGTTGTCAATTCAGTGACAGGGAAAGCCAATTTAGTAAAACTAGATAAAGGAATGCAATATATGCCAAGCGCTCTTTTCAGTAAGGATTTGTATCGTCATTTACGTTTTTCGTATCCAACAAAAATATTTGGTCCTGCTTCTTTTGAAATTGATAATGATGGAGCGCCTTATTGGATTGTGCCAACTTATAAATATACCTTTATTGGATTAAAAAAAGAAGTGAATGGTGTCGTGATTTTAGATCCAGTTACAGGTGAAAGTACATTCTATAAAGTAAAAGATGTGCCAACATGGGTGGATCATGTTTATCCTGCTGACTTAATTATTGATCAAGTAGATAATCATGGATTATATCAAAATGGATTTTTTAATTCTCTTTTTGGACAGAAGGGGGTTACCATTACAACAGAAGGTTATAATTATACGGTTTTAGAGGATGACGTTTATCTTTATACAGGAATTACTTCTGTGACAAATGATGAATCCATTTTAGGATTTATTATGAGCAATCTAAGAACGAAAGAAACGAAATTTTATAGTGCAAGTGGGGCTAAAGAAGAATCGGCTCGTAAGAGTGCAGAGGGAAAAGTACAGCAAATGTCTTATACTTCTACTTTCCCACTATTAATTAATCTAAATGAAAAGCCTACTTACTTTTTATCATTAAAAGATAATGCTGGACTTGTTAAAATGTATGCTTTTGTCGATGTGGAAGATTATCAAAATGTAGTTGTAAGCGATGCCTCTTTAGGAATTGAAGAAGCAGCAAATAATTATTTAAAAAATGCACCTATTATAAGTAAAAATGATGAAGAGGAGACGATAACCATCAAAGAAATAAAAACCGCTATTTTAGATGGACTCACTTTTTATTATTTAATTGATACAGAAGAGAATCGCTATAAAGTTTCTATTAAAGTTGCTCCAAATTCTTTACCTTTTATAAGAGAAGGTGAAGAAATAAAAATTTCTTATCGTAAGGGAGATATTCGGGAAATTACAAAAATACATACAGATTAAAAGAATGTAGGAAAACTATATTCTTTTTTAAAAAAACATCTAAATAGAGTAGATGTTTTATGAAATATTCTTTCGTATTTTGTCTAAACCAGATTTTTCTAATCTAGAAATTTGTGCCTGACTGATTCCTATTTCTTCAGCAAGTTCGAGTTGCGTTTTTCCAACAAAATATCTAGAAAGTAAGATGTATTTTTCTTTTTCTTTCAATTCTTTTATTGCATCTTTTAAAGCAATTCTCACCTCTAGGGGATATAGCGAATCTTTTTTATCTCCTAATTGATCTGCTAAATAAATTGTATCGCCTCCATCATTGTAGATAGGCTCAAACATACTAATGGTATCTTTAGTGGAATCAAGGGCATTTGCCACTTCAAATTCTGTAATTTCAAGTTTATCGGCAATTTCTTTGATGCTAGGTTCTTTCCCATATTGATTTGTTAATTCTTCTTTTAATTTTAAAGCCCTATAAGCGGTATCTTTCACACTTCTTGCAACACGAATGGAACTATTATCTCTAAGATGTCTTCTAATTTCCCCTAAAATCATAGGTACAGCATAAGTTGAAAACTTGACTTCATGGGAAAGATCAAAATTCTCAATAGCTTTTATTAGACCAATACATCCGACTTGAAATAAGTCATCCATATTGTCACAACGATTGTTGTATTTCTTCAAAATAGATAAAACCAATTTTAAGTTTCCATTGATGAGTTCTTCTTTTGCTGTTGTTTCTCCATTTTGATATCTTTTGAATAATTCCATCATTTCCTCATTTGTTAAAACTTTAATATTCGCAGTATTCACGCCACAAATTTCTACTTTATGACGTGCCATAAATATCTCCTTTCACTTCTATATTGATAAGAGGAAAGAAAAATATACAAAAAAAGTTAAAATGCTATAATGAAAGGGGGTTCTTTATGAATTTATATGATAATTTGAATAAAATGATGGCTTATATTGAGGAACATATTGAAGAAAAAATAGAGAGAAATGTTTTGGCTAAATTCTTAGGATGTAGTGCTTATACGATGCAACGTATTTTTTCAATGATGACAGGGTTTACCGTTTCTGATTATATTCGAAGAAGACGAATGTCTTTGGCTGTTTTAAAATTAAAAGAAGGAAAGAAGGTACTTGAAGTGGCTCTTTTTTGTGGTTATTCTTCAGGAGAAGCTTTTTCAAGAAAATTTTATTCCATTTATAATATTCATCCAAAAGAAGTAAAAAAGGCAAATATACAGTTTGCGTTTCAACCAGTTTTGGAATTTAAGACACAATCCTATGGGAGGACTATTACGTATCGAATTGAAGAGAGTGATCAAAAAACATTTTACGGAGAATATAGAGATATTGTAGAAAATATTCCTAAGGAAGCCAACCTTTTTTGGAAGGAAATGAAAGAAAAATATCCTTTTCTTATGAAGCAATTGCCTCGCTATGCAGTTGTTGAAGAAAAAGAGAAAGAAACTCGTTATTGGATTCTTGTAAAACAAAAACAGGAAGCATTAAATTCTTTTTCTCTGCCAAAGGGAACATGGCTCATTTTTCAGGGAAAAAGCTTTGTGGGCGAAGAAATTGCAGCATTATGTACAAAAATAGATGAAACTTATTTAAAATCCATTCCTTATCGAAGAAATGAAAAATATACATTAGAGCTTTATTATGAAGATTATATGGAAGTATGGGTTTTGATAAACGGATAAAATTGGTATCAAATTTATCCGTTTTTTCGAATGGTTTTCTTTTATAATTAAAATGGTGATTTTATGAGAGAAGATATATTAGAATTTTACAAAAGGATAAGTATGTATACAAATTATAGTTTTTATAAAAATTATTTTATAACTCTTCCTAATGATTTAAAAGAACTTACAAAATTGGTGAATGACAATTATATTCATCGGGTTGTTCTTCTGAAAAGTTATAGGAAAAACAGTGCACTTTGTAAGGAATACCCATGGTATCGGTATCGATGTGATGATGACGTTTTGCTCACAGTACCTGCGATTATGGGAGAGCTTTTTCGCCTTGACGCAAGAGGACTTACACATTTTAGACAAACGAAAGATAAAATAGTCATTACTTGTCGATATGCTTCTGTTTTGTTTGCCTCTATTTTAAAAGCAAAGGGATACTCTGTTCGGGTTCGTTCAGGCTTTGCCCCTTATATTAATGAAGAAAGGTATCCAGACCATTGGATTTGTGAAGTATGGTCTGTGCAGGAGAAGAGATGGGTCTTGGTGGATACAGACGAAATTGAAATAGAGGGATGTAGTAATGTTGATGTGGACCGAAAGAAGTTTTATTTTGCTGCCAATGCTTGGTTAGATGTTCGTCGTGGAAAAATAGACGTAAATAAATTTCTACATGGAAGCCATATCCATGGTTTATCGATGTTGGCAAGGACTTTATTTTTTGATTTTCATTCGTTGATGCTTGATGAAATTTCTTACTTGTTTTTTCCAACATACATTGATACAGAAGAGGAATCTTTTAATTTATCAATAGAAGAATTAAAACAGTTAGATGATTTAGCAGTACTTTTATTAGATGTAGATACACATTTTGATGAATTACGTTATTTATTTGAAAATGATAAAAAATTTAGATGTATAAATACGCCACTTACTTCAGATAAAGACCATTTGGAATTGGAAATCTAAGTATGTTTTTCTTCCTTTTTCATAAAGTTATAATAGGTGATGTTATGCATTTATCAGATTTACAGAGTAAAGATATTATCAATATAAAAGATGGAAAAAAGGTTGGAAATATTATTGATGTGATACTTGATTCGAGTGGAAATTTAGATTCTTTAGTTGTACAGAAGAATAAACTTTTATCGTCTATTTTTCCTGGAAAAGATGAATTTAAGGTCAAATGGAGTCAGATTAAAAAAATAGGAGAAGATGTTATTTTAGTCGATGTTGCTGTTTAAAGCTAAGGCTTTTATAAATGAAAATAATTTGTCATAGAATAGGAAGATTTTGTTAAATAAATATAAATTTCTTAGAGGAAATGGATAAAGAGATTCCTTTATTCGAATTGTTTTATTTTATATAAATGAAAAGGATAGAAAAAGAAACTTATACATGATATAATGAAGTATAAGAAGGTGTATCTATGAAAGTATTACTATATACAGAAGGACTTAAAACCATAGGAAAGTCAGGATTAGGAAAAGCGGTACAACATCAAATAAAAGCCTTAGAGGATAATAAAATTGAGTATACACTTGATTCTAAGTGTGAAGATTATGATCTTGTACATATTAATTTCTATGGTTTAAAATCTTATCGTTTAGCGAAAAAGGCCCACAAAATGGGAAAAAAGGTTGTTTATCATGCACATTCGACAGAAGAAGATTTTAGAAATTCCTTTATTTTTTCAAATACGCTTGCTCCTTTATTTAAATGGTGGATTTGTAAGTGTTATCGTATGGGAGACCATATCATTACACCAACCGAATATTCAAAAAAGCTTTTAGAGAATTATCACTTAAATCGTCCTATTACTGCAATATCAAATGGAATCGATATGCACTTTTTTACACATAATGAAGAAGATGGCCGAAAGTTTAGGGAAAGATATGGGTATAAAAAGGAAGATAAAGTAGTGATTGGAATAGGACTTTACTTAGAACGAAAGGGAATTTTAACTTTTGTGGAAATGGCGAAGAGACTTCCAGAGTATAAATTTATTTGGTTTGGTTCTTCTCCACTTTCTGTATCTCCTAAAAAAGTAAAGCAAGCAGTACACACAAAACTTCCAAATTTAACTTTTGCTGGATATGTAGAAAGAGAGACAATACATTCTGCTTTTTCAGGTTGTGACTGTTATTTATTTCCAACGTTAGAAGAAACAGAAGGTATCCCTATTTTAGAGGGCCTTTCTGAAAAAGCGAATATTTTGGTTCGCGATATCCCTATTTTCGAGTTTTTAAAAGAAGGCACTGATGTATATAAAGCGAAAACAGATGATGAGTTTGAACAAAAGCTGAAAGATTTATTAGAACAAAAGATTCCTTCTTTAAAGGGAAATGGATATGAG
>CAJTSN010000057.1 GCA_910578745.1 uncultured Bacilli bacterium | reverse complement strand
GGATAGCATACAATGGGGTTATTTTAAGCAGCCTGCACCATTGGGTAATGGAAGTTACCCCAAGTACGATTGACAGAAGATAGGAACGTAACAGGCAGGATGGAAAACGTGTGGCGGGTTTGCCAGTCAGTGGATAAAACTCCTGCATGATGGTATCCGTTTCAGAGAGATCAAGATACCAGAATTTCACAATAATATCCCATGTTTGTTTAGGGACAGCAAAGGGATTCGGGAATAAGTTCAGAAAATCAGATACGAAGGTATTCTGATAGGCGGTATGGCCGCCATAATTAACAGGTAACATAAAAATCGCCTCCAATCAAAAAATGCTTACCGGCTGCGCCGGAATGAAAAGTGCTTTTTTAATTAAGAGGCGCGAAGCGCCGCATTTTTTGACTGGTTTGTCAAGTGCTTTTTGGAAAAAAAGTGGGGGATTTTTATAAAACTGGGTTTAAAAGCCGCAGAAAATAAGGGCTGGAGAATCCGAGAGGCTATATTTATAGATACAGGAGGAAATGTTATGGGGGACAATCAAAATGACAGAAGAAGTATTTGGTTAATATTGTTTGATATAATTGCTCTTATCACAGCGGCATTTGGCTCTGTTCTTTCAAGTTATAAAATTCTCTCATTAATTCTAGGAATTATAACATGTATAATTTTAGTTGCATTGTTAGTGAAAGAATATAGTTATGTTGGTGCTATTATAGGTGTATTGGTTTCGGTTTTTTTGATGCTACTGATGATACATCAAATATTAAAAAAGCCAATAGATGAATTTTCAGATAAGATAAGTGAAGATGCAATTCTGGGAAATCTTGAGGTTAATGTTGAAGAACTTATAGTAGGATACAACGATGAAAGTGGCAACAAAAAAATTACGTCTGATATAGATGTTACAAAAGAATTATGTGAAACAGTTGTTTTAAATTGTATTGATTATGATATTGTATTAGAAAACTACAAAGTACATGAAAACAAAATTGAATTTTCAAATATTCCAGTTGGTACATATGATATAAAAATAAAATTAAAAGGGTTTTCACAATATTCGGGCACAATAAAACTCAAAGAAAATGAATTGACAGATAATATATGGAATAGAAAAATTTGTGTTCAATCAGATAGTGAATATAAAAATTTTGAAGTAATAATTTTAGATAATGATAATGAGATATTAAAGGGGTATACTTGTGATTTTAGAGTGCTAGATATGGATTATGAAATTAATGGTATTATATCTAATTCTGATGGGAAATTGCCATACACATTTAGTATGCCAATCAATTTAGGGTTTCAGATAACATTGCATTATGATGATGAAACGTATGAGAGTGAATATTTAGTTAGTGACATAGATAATCCATTGCAAATACAATTTTCTACTCCACCGAAGGAAAAAATACCAGTATCCGAACATCATCAACCTAATGATGCTGCGACGATTGTATCTTTGCCAGAATGGAATATTGATGAGGATATGGGAATTGATGGAAAAAGATATGGTGGCGGGATAAAAGTTATTATATCTGATATGTTTATAGAAATGGGTTCTAATGGAAGTAAAGATGTTGTATCAAGAATAACCATTCCATTAGATGGTGATGATGATGAAACGATATTTAGTGGTGTATTTATATTGGATCAATCTATGTATGGCTCTAATAGTACAGGAGTTATCACTATTCTTATAAATAATGAAGAAGTATTTACTACGGGAGAGATTGGAGGGGATACTGTAACAGCATTTCCGTTTAGTGTTGATTTTGGAGATGCTGATTCTATAATTATATTAACAGAAGCACATTTATCAGGTAGTGATTTTGTATATGGTTTTGTTGCAGAAAAGTAGTTGGTAGAATATATGATATATTTTGAGCATCCGTTATTAGCCGAAAGAAAAGGGTTAAGTATCGGGTGCTTTTGTATTAAAAAAAATTAGAATACCATGTCCAAAATCATGCTTCCTTAGATGCTATTGGGTGAGAGGTCAAATCCTCACAATCTTTTTTATTGTCACGAAACGATTCTGAAAATTTTTGCTCCTTGAAAACTTCGTAGCAGCCACCAGAGGGATACCCGATGCAGGGGACAGCAGAGCCACGGTATTAGGCCGTCCCCTGCTCAATCTGTGCATAACATAGACGGAGAGAAAGCCACTTTAGAAAAGCGCGGAACTGTATGGACTAGCTGTATTACATACCCTTGCTTTTTGGCAAGGGTAAATAAATCCAAGGAGGATAATGCCTATGTGCAATAAACAAAATCCAACATGGAGGGAGGGATACCATGTAGCAGTTACAGATGGTGGATGCTGTCACACTACTTTATGGGCTACTTGAAAAGTCGTCCTTTGTGGTGAATGGTCCTATCCTCACAGTATAGTGAATTAACTTATTTTGTAGATTCAATGTGAAATAAGAAATTGTCAAATTATGAATATTTAGAAAGTTATGAAGTGCTAGAAAAGTTTCAAGATTATCTTATAACACCATAAAAATAATTGTATCAAATTGTACATATAGTATGATATGGAAAACAATAAATGAAGAGTTTACTCAATTATGGATAGAAGAGAAAATAGCATAAATAGATATAACAAGGTATCAATAAAAAATGCTTTGTATTATAAATAGAATTATATCAAGAGGCAACTCACAAAAAAATAATATAGAAAGTAGGTTGTGGAATGGATGTAAGTTTATTACACATGAAATTCAATTATTATTAGTTCAGATGATATTGCATTGTATTGAAAGAAGTGCAAAACAAAGAGAATGGTTTTCGAGTAGTTTTGTTGTGTATAACTATTAATGAATTTGAAGGGGAAGCGTAATAGCTTCCTCTTTTTAAATATTTTATAATGTTTGTATTTATTAAGAACTGATAATTTGATCAGGTATGTGTATGCAATATTTTACAGTTAATTTTTATGTTCGGGAATGTAGTAATTTGCTGCAATTAATGTGTACTGGTTACTGAAATGACGGATTATGACAATTATTTCAAGAATTTTCCAAAAAAGTACTAGCATTTTTTGCCAGATTATGTTATATTAGAAACCGAGGATAATATATGATTATCTGCGGTTGAAAAAATAAAATTTATGGACAACTTTTTATATGCTGATTGTAGGCATATTATTTAAAAATGGCTTTGTAAATCTGGCTCGCTTAAATGCCAATCTACTGCATTATAAAGTCTTGACGTAGCCCACTATGCTTAAAAGTAAATTATTAAAACGTAATAAAGGCTATATGTTTGGAATTTATATCATATACAGTTACTTGTATAAAAAAGGAGATGATTAGCATCCAAAACAAAGTTGTTGTTATTACTGGTAGCAATAGTGGTATTGGCAAAGCATTGACACAGAATTTTGTAAAATCTGGGGCAGTTGTTTTTGGATTAGATATTGACAGTAAAAATGGTGTTAAATTAGAAAATGAATTAGGTATAAAATTTAATTATATTAAAACAGATATTTCAAAGTATAATGATGTTTTATATGCACAAAATATAATAAAAAGCAAATACAAAAAAGTTGATATTTTAATTAATAATGCTGCTATTCAAATAATTAATAATTTTAATAATATTAAAGTTGAAGATTTTAAAAGAGTAATTAATGTTAATTTAGTTGGGTGCTTTATTTGTAGCAAATTGCTTGTAGAAATGATGGAGAAAAGTGGTACAATTATAAATATGTTATCCATTCATTCAAAAAAGCCTAGAACTAATAAGTTAGCTTATGATATATCAAAAGCAGGAGTAGAAATGCTTGCCAAAGAAATGGCTTTGGAATTAATCCAAAATAATATTCACGTTTTAGGGGTTTCTTTTGGTGCATGTGATACTCCGATGAATAAAGATTGGATAAATGATATTCAAAAAAGAAATGAAACATTAAATAAAATACCACTAAGAAGAATTGCTAGTGCAGATGAGATTGCTCAATTTGTCATTTGCATTATAGAAAATTTTAGTGAATATACAACGGGTAATATATTTACCATTGATGGTGGAAGAAGTTTAATATAGTATTTTATCAAAATTGTATTAATTAAAACACTAATTATAAATAAAGGAAAAATGAAATGAAGATAAAACTTTGTATTGGTTCATTTGCTGAAATAAAACAAGATGGTATAGTTTTTTTGGAAATAGACACTAGTTTGTGGGCAGTTAAGAAATTATATGGTATTTCTATGCTTGAAAAGCCATCCTGGGTTTCGTATTGTAAATCCAAAAATATTTTTATTTATACACTTGAATTAAAAAAGGGACAAATTGGTACTTTAGTATATAAAAATAATCATTATAAGAATAATATTAGTTATATATATTCTACATTTGGTTCTGACCCATGTCATGTATATATAGATGAAGCACATAATGCTATTTATATTAGTAACTATTCTTCTGGAAGTCTGACAAAGTATAAATTAACAAATGGAAAAAGAATCCTAGAATTTGATAGTATTATTCAATATGAGGGAAAAGGTGTACATCCATTAAGGCAACAATTACCACATGTTCATTTTAGCGAAATTAAAAATGATAATTTATATGTGATTAATTTTGGATTAGATAAATTATATATTTATTCTAAATTGTATAAAAATATTAAATGGGCACGTCAAGTAATAGAATTTCCTAAAGGTGTTGGTCCAAGACATTTGATATTTCATCCATTTTATAATGAACAACTAATATATGTATGTTGCGAACTATCAAGTGAAATTATAGTATTAAAAAAAGAAAATGAAAAGTATAAAATTATACAAAGAATAAAAACTGTTTCTACAAACATAGCAAGGAAAAATTTCTGCTCTTCAATTAAGATTTATAAACATTTTCTATTTGTTGCCAATCGTGGAGATAATAGTATAAGTATGTTCCAAATGGATAAGGATGGTTTTTTATATTTAATTAATATTATCCATTCTGGTGGCAATTGGCCTAGAGATTTTGAAATTATTGGAAACAATTTAGTTGTTGCAAATCAATATTCAAACAATATTTCAGCATTCCACATAAGTATAAAAAAGAAAAAATTAATTAAAACAGATTTGCATTATAGTTTACCACAGCCATCATGTTTAGTAAATGTTACTAATTTAAATTTATAATATTATATTTTATATTAATTAATATAGAAAGATAAAGATTTGAAAGGATGCATTTGATGGAAAAGAGTGAAAAATTAGAAAGAAAAATTAATAAAATAAAAGGAAAAACTATCGCATTGGTATATATTTTCGAAGGAGATAATTCCTCTGGATTTGAACATTTCTTTATTTGGAAAAGCAATGTTATTACTAACTGGATGAACGCTATACAAGAACTACATTGTTTACCTCTTATTTTAGATGTAAGAACTTTTGTGGAGAAAGCCATCAATAAAACATTACCTCATATCGATTTTGTATTAAATATGAATTCAGGAACTTACAATTTATCTTCTATGGCATTAGTACCAGCAACGTGTAGCTCAATCAATGTTCCTTGTATACCATGCAGTGCAGAATCTATTGTAGTTGGTGAAAATAAATTATTGTCAAACTTAATTGCTCATGCGATAGGATTAAACGTTCCGAAAACTTTAAATATAAAAAATAAAAACGGGATTTTTCGACCAATTAATCTTGGTAATAGCCTTGGAGTTACAAGGGGAATAAACAAAAATTATAAAGATGGCATATATCAGGAATTTATTGCAGGTTATGAACTGACAACTCCCATATCCTATAATGTAATAACAAACAAAATGGAATTATTACCAAGCGTTATTTATCTACCTGAAAATCAAGATTTAAATTGGTATAATAATCAAAAATATAAGCAATTACGGCAAGGCTATAAAATGAAAAAAGTTAATTTAGATAAAAAAATAATAACAAAATATCAAGAATTAGTAAACACAATATCTTTAAAAAATTTTTGCCGAATAGATGCTCGTGTTAAGTGTACAGAGAAAGGTTACTATCATAATCTTAAAAATGATAAAATACTTTTTGATGATACATACTTTATTGAAGTTAATGTAATGCCTACTATACGAAACAATAATAACTTTTGTTTTTCATTTGATGCCATTGATGAAAAAGATTCATTTTATTCGCTTATTAAAATATACAACCAATTATTTGATTCAATTAATATAAATAGCTTTTTATTGGCAAACTCAATGTTAGCTCATTTATAGGAAATTAAGGAACTATTCTGTACAAATCACACATACTACTTCAGAACAGTTTTTAATGTACTATACTATTAGTATTCAACAATCTCATGTTACTTAAAACCATGTACTAAATAATGCAGGATTATATCCATTTTTCATTATAAATCGTTTTCTCATTCCAGTTACATCAAGAAAATGTTCAGGTTGTTTGATAGATTCTGATATTCTAAAGCCTCTATACTTATTTTTTAATGTATCCATTTGTAATAGCAATTGTCCTGATCCTAATTTGTTATTCAAAAGTGATTGACAAATAAGTTTACCTACAGGATATAAATCCAGCAACTCTTTACCTAAATCAGTATTGTACTTAAAGGCTACAGAAATTGTATTCAATGCATACCTTGCAGATAAAAATGGAAGATTAAGTAATTCATTATTATCAAAAATTAAATTCATTATTTTAAATATTTCACTCTCTTCAACTGTAAAAAAACAATATGATTTTGCAATCAAACAATTAGTCAATAAAGCAGCCTTTTGTACACACCTTTCTGGTCTATATGCATAGTCTAAACCCTTTTCAAAAAAGGTTATCGCATCCTCTGGATATCCATTCATTAAATGAGCAACACCGACATTATTGAGAATATGAGACATTCCAACTAAGCTCGGAACATTATAAATTGCCTCTTCTTGCAATGAAAGAAAATCTGTTATAGATACAAAATCTAAATCAAATTGTCTTACAAGAGCGTTATTTTTACAATATATAGCATGATCTTCCATTCCATTTTGTAAAAATATATCATGACCTTCTTCCATCATTTTTATTCTATCACTAAATGAAAATTGTTCCAAAAAATAAGAACACCTATAAACATGTGCCAACAATATTTCATTGCCAAGATTTTTGGCTAAATTGTAAGCTTTTTGTATATCTTGATTTCCACCATCATTACAAAAGACTCTAAATAATCTTACCATGCATTCAAATGAACGCAATAAAGTATTATCATAATCAGAATCTCCTATTACTTTGCTGATTTCTGTTACTAAATCATTCAAATCAGTTCGTATTAATGTCTTATCTTTAAATAATAAATTGGTACGCATCTGTAATATAGTAGGCGAATATTGTTTGATTATAGAATTTTCAGCCCATTCTTCATTACAAATAATATTGCGCCTTGTATTTGAACATGTACTAAAACAATGATGAGCAAAGGCATCTAAAAATTCATCTGGACTGTTGGCACCACAATTTATTACTTTATATATTTCCATTTTACCACTATTTTTTATCATTTTTATATTTGTATTGTGTGGGCATCCTGATAATAATTTTTTTGCTCTGTCAAAGTCATTATCTTTTAGCAATATTATAATTACAGGTCTAAGTATACTACTCTTATGTAATGAAATTATTTGATTTATATATTTAGGTAATATATTCCCTTCCTGAATAATAATTGGATCAATAACTTCTGGACCTACTGCTTGATGCTCATTTACTGAAAATAATTTGCTTAACGAAGAAATAATATCAATTATGCTCATTGGTGATAACTTAGCAAAACAATGTTTTATCAAGTCAGCAGTGTTTGGAATATGCTTATTTATAGTTTCAACTATTCTTGTTAATCTGTTTTTTATTAAATTATTTGTATCAATATAGTTCTCTTTTCCTTTGAAAGAACGAAAATAATCGGCACCCCTTCCAACTACAAACCGTTGTTCAACAACATAAATAGTAAAAGATTCATTATTTTCCTTAAAAAAATCTGTTACGCTTTCCAATAATTTCCTTCCTCTCTAATATTATATTACTAGCAATATATCTTAAGATTTTTATGTATTTTTTAATTATGCCTTACAAAAACATAGTCTAAAGGTAATGTTCAAATACCTTTAAGTTTTCATAATTGCAGATAATTTTCCACCTTCCGCCAAAAACTGACGGATAATAAAAAGTTATCCACAATTTTTATAATTAACCGCAGATAATCATATATTATCCTCGGTTTATTTAAAATATAAAAACATATGTAAATAAAAACCTAGCAAAAGAACAGTAAATTCAAAAAATACCAGACAGTTTTGCAATAAGAATGTTTAAATCTTTAAACATTAAAACCAAATTTTAATTCTACATAAAACTATAACTAAATAGAGTTGAAATGAGGATTTGTTTGTATTGCTGTTGATAGATGGTAATACAAGCATCAATTCTTCAATTAGTCTTTTGAAAATATTATAAAAAACCTGCTATACTTTAGCAAGAACAGGATCAAGAAGTTGTCTTACTTCTAAAG
>CAJTSN010000056.1 GCA_910578745.1 uncultured Bacilli bacterium | reverse complement strand
TTCCCATGCTGCATAATGTAATCAGCAAACTTGAACCTCCATACGATAAAAATGGCAAAGTAACTCCTGTTACTGGAATAAGACCAACGACAACCATCAAATTCAAAATCGCCTGAAAAGAAAGGCCAAAGGTAATTCCAAATGCTACATATTTTGAAAATAAATCTTCGCAGTTTCTAGCAATTCGAAATCCTCTATATATAATTAAGAGAAAGAATCCAACCACAAGAATAACCCCTAAAAATCCAAATTCTTCTGATATAATTGAAAAAATAAAATCTGTTTGTGGCTCAGGTAAATAAAAATGTTTTTGCCTAGAATTTAAAAATCCCTGTCCAAAAAGTCCTCCCGGTCCTATAGCATACAAAGACTGAATGATTTGAAAACCACTTCCTAAAGGATCACTCCATGGATCTAGAAAAGATAAAATTCGTTTCAAGCGGTAAGGCGCCATCAAAATAAGTCCTGTAATTCCTATAGCTCCTAAAACTCCTAGTTTAATGAAGAATTTGAAGTTCACACCCCCAACAAATAAAAGACCAATAATACTCATTACGATAATCATACCCGTTCCAAAATCCGGTTGTAACATAATAAGTCCAAAAACGAAAAGTGTAATTCCTAAAATGGGAAAGATACCTTTAATGACAGAGGAAAGATTCTTTTCATTTTTTATTAAATATTTTGAAGTAAAAAGAATCAAGGCCAGTTTTGAAAATTCGCTGGGTTGAATACCAAAAGAACCAATTCCAAACCAACTACGACTTCCATTTCGAATCGTTCCAATACCAGGAATCAAAACAAGAATGAGTAATACAATTGAAAGAAATAAAATGAGATTCATTTTTTTATAATAAAAAGAAATGTCAATTTTGCTTACAAATAACATAAGAACAAGCCCTATACATAAGAATAAACCTTGATTTTTTACATATTTAAAGGGATCAGAAAACTTATACTCTGCCCAAATATAAGAAGAAGAATAAATCATTAATACACCAAATAGGGAGATGCAAACAATGCCAATGATAAGAACGATATCCAATTTTTTCTCTTTCATCTCTCTCCTCCTTTAAAGCCATACCCCATAAATAATGCCAAGCATTCCTCCAATGAGTCCAATGATCCAAAAAAGTTTCACAATTTCTCTTTCCGCAAACCCCAATTTTTCAAAAGTATGATGAATGGGAGCCATCGGGAACAATCTTTTTTTTGTAAGTTTATAATAATATCTTTGAAGAATACAACTCACGGTTTCTAAAACAAACACAATTCCGATAATGATCAGTAAAAGCTCATGTCTTGTAAGAATGGCAATTGCGCCAATTACGGCTCCAAGGGAAAGAGAACCCGTATCGCCCATAAATATCTTTGCAGGATTCACATTAAAAAGAAGAAAACCAAGTAAAGAACCTACTAATAAAAAGAGAAAAAAAGCAATTTCCATATAACCCTCTAACCAACCAGTTGCAAGCGTTAAAATACCAAAAGTAAATAGAGCAATGGTGGAGAGCCCTCCCGCTAAACCATCAAGTCCATCTGTTAAATTGACTGCATTACTGCTTGCAAGAAGAATAAACAAAATAAATAAACCATAAAACCAGCCAATATTCCATTTTAAATGTATACTATGAATCCATAAAAGAGGTTCATTATCCGCTAGCATAAATAAATAGAAAAATAAAGTTGCAATAATGATCTGTCCGATTAATTTTTGTCCCTCACTTAATCCTGCATTTGTTTTTCTTTTAATAATCAAGTAATCATCTAAAAAGCCAATAAATCCGTAACCTATAAAGGTAAATAAAATGATTAATAAATTATAAGTGATTTCTATTTTCCCTAGTAAATAAAGAGTAAACATACTCAATATGGGAGCTAAAATGAAAATAAGTCCTCCCATCGTTGGTGTACCTGCCTTTTTGTGATGTCGTTCTTCTAAATAAATACTTAAGGTCTGATCCATCTTTTTCTTTCTTAAATAAGGAACTAAGATAGAACCAATACAAATTGATACTAAAAAGCCAATCATAATACAAAGTACTACTTTTGTTAGTAATAACATGATTCATCTCCTAACTCATAAAAAGTCGAACAGTCTCCCCTTCTAAAATACGACTACCTTCTGTTGGGGATTGGTAGGTAACCGTTTCTCCACTACCTGTATATTCCACCTTAAATTCTTTTAAATTCTGCATAGCTTCTTTAATATCCATTCCCACCACATTTGGTACAGTTTTATATTTTTTATCGTTGTAATTATACTTTTTCTCACTAGCGCCTTCAGGTTTTTCTATATTCAAAATCGAAATTGCATCTAAAAGAACAGTTCTAGCAATAGGGGCTGCAACAGTTCCACCATATTGTACAACACCCTTCGCATTATCAATGGCAATATATACAACAATTTCTGGATCATTCGCTGGTAGAAAACCAATAAAAGAAACAATGTAATTTCCGACCATGTATCTTCCATCTTTTACTTTTTGAGCCGTCCCTGTCTTTCCTCCTACCCGATATCCATCAATAAATGCAGGCCTTCCTGTTCCATTTGTGACGACACTTTCTAAAGCATATCGAACCTTTTCACTCGTCTGTTCACTAATTACCTTTCGTTTAGGAGTCACTTTGGTTTCCTTAATCACGGCATTCGTTTCTGGTTCATTAATGCTTTTTACAATATAAGGCTGATATAAGGTTCCCCCATTAATAGCGGCTGACACCGCTGTAATTTGTTGGATTGGGGTCACAGATACCCCCTGCCCAAAAGAAGTAGTTGCAAGTTCTACAGGTCCAACTCGATCTAGTGAAAATAAAATTCCAGACGCCTCTCCATTCAAATCCACACCCGTTTTACTTCCAAAGCCAAAATCACGAATATACTTAAATAAAGTTTCTTTTCCTATTTTCTGTCCAATTGACACAAAACCAGGATTACAACTATTCTCTACAACGTTTAATAAATTTTGGGCTCCATGTCCTCCATGCTTCCAACATTTAATACGTGCATTTTCTACTTGAACAGAACCAGAATCAAAATAAGTATCTTTTTCCAAATCAATCAACTTTTCTTCCAAAGCGGTTGCAAGTGTAATAATTTTAAATGTAGAACCAGGCTCATAAGTCATCCAAATTGGTAAATTTCGGTTGATTTCTTCTAAAGAATAGTTTTGATAATTCGATGCCTCAAAAGAAGGGCGTGAAGCAAGCGCTAAGATTTCCCCCGTTTTTGGATTCATAGCAATTCCTAGAGCTTGATCTGGATTATACTTACTTACTGCATTATCCAACTCTCTTTCTAAAGAAGCTTGTAATTCATAATGAATTGTAAGCGTTAAATTCATACCATCTTGGGGTTGTACATAACTTTCGGTCAATTCTAATTTTTTCCCTTTCGCATCGGATAGGTATTTAATAGCCCCATAAGCTCCTGTCAAAAAATGATCATAAATTAACTCCAAACCACTCAATCCTTGGTTATCAATTCCAACAAAGCCTAAAGTATGGGCCATTAGTGTATCATAAGGATAAATTCTTTTAGACTCTTTTAATAGATAAACACCATCGAAATGCAACTCATTAATCTGGTCTGCTACTTCATAGGAAAGTCTTCTTCCCTCTGGATGAACCCGTTCCATAACGGTTCTTTTACTCGCATGTGCTAACATGTCCTGATAATCTGTACCTAAAATAGAACTTATTTTTTTTGCTACCTCTTCCTTATTTTTAATTTGATTTGGAATGAATACTAAAGAGACTGTTGTTTCATTATCCGCTAAAACAACCCCATTTCGATCATATATCTTTCCCCTATCTCCTTCTATTGGCAAATTTCTGCTCCAAAGAGAATCCGCTAAAGAAGATAACTTATTATAGTCAATGACTTGAATATAAAAAACTTTTCCAATAATTAATAAAAATAAAAAGGCAATACCAATAAACACAATATGAATACGAATATGAATTTTTTTGTAGAACATATTATCACCAGTACATTTTATGATGAATTATTTTATTTAAAACAAAAAATAGAGTTTTATTTCTCTATTTTTATTCTAAAGCCTTTTCTTCCATTTAATTATCACTAAAGTTTTGATTCATATAATTCTTTCTATCTTTGTCAATTGAATAAATGCAAAATAAAGCATATAAGGGAACGGATTTTATATTATTTTCTAAACCAAAGTTTTTCTGTGATATTCGAATACTATATTTAGGATTATATTTCCTTATATACTCACTTAAACTCTTACTATTTGTTCTTCTTCCACTTTTTACTTCTATCGGAATGATATCGCCATTTATCTTTATTAAAAAATCAATTTCATATTTATCAAAAGTATAATAATACAATTCTTTAAATTTGGAATAAAATTCACAAGCGATATAATTTTCAGTAAGTACACCCTTATACATCTCATTTTGATCAAGTAGTATCTCACTATAGTCTAAATGGGATAATGCCCTAAGTAGTCCTGGATCACTTAAATAAATCTTAAATTTATCCTCATTTACGAATGCCTTTAGTGGAGACTCATTTTTTTGTGCCAAATCGCATCTTAAAATCATATTACTAGCAAGCAACCAATCTAGACTGCTTTCATATCTTATCTTTCTAGCATCTTTATCAACAATACTATATTTAAATGTATTATTTTCTCTAGCTAATTCTTTTGGTATCGCATTATAGATTCTACTATTTTTAATTCCTTCTGTATTCTCCGTATATTTATTCATATCGGCTAGATAAGTCGCTATAATATAATCCTGTATTTCAAAATGAACATTTGCTATATGATATCCATTTTTTTTAAAATCTTGTATCATTATGGGCATACCACCTAATACTAAATATTTTTTATATAAGTTTAATGCTTTTTCATGAATAGGTTTTAATAAAGGTTCATTTGTCTCATAATGTGTTTTTATTTCTTTAACTAATTTTTCTTCATCAATCGCGACTAAAAATTCTTCAAAATCCATGGGATATAAATACTTGATAATTACTTTACCAACAGGAAATGAAGAATGAAATCGATTTATTTTCACGCCTAGTAAAGAACCAGCACACACAATTTTATAAGGCTTTTCACTTTCACAAAAATATTTCAAAGATGTGATTGCTTTCTCACTTACTTGAATTTCATCAATAAATAAAATTGTATTTTCTACATTAAAATCAACTTTCTTTAAAATTTGAATTTTTTCTATTATCTCCTCAGGTTTTAAACTGCTTGAAAATATTTCAGCTATCTCCTCTTCTTTTTCTAAATTGAGGTAGATATAATGCTCAAAATTATTTTTACAAAATTCATCCAGTATATAAGTCTTTCCTGTTTGTCTCGCTCCTACTAACATAAGAGGCATTGTAAAATCCTCTTTCCATCGCTTTAAAACTTCTTCTATTTTTCTATACATGTCGTTCACCTCTATCTATATTTTAACTGTTTTCGTACAATTTGTACATATATTTTTGCTTTTTTCGTACAATTTGTACGTTTTAATGTTATTTTTTATTTATCCAAAATAAAGTATACAATTATGCAAGTTTCTTTTAAAACAAAAAATAGAGTTTATTTCTCTATTTTTCTAATTCCATAATAGCACTTGTCTCCTGCGCAAAACAAGTAAAGGACATCATCAAGTCTCCACATAAATTTCTAGAATGATCCACATATCCATATTCACTATCTGTAAATGCTACAAGGAAAGGTATATCTTTACATACGGATTTTAATAGTAAATACATCTCATCAAGTTGTTTTTTTATGACATTCTCCCTTCGCACATTATGTATAAAAAGATAAGCCCCCGGTCTTTCTACAAGTTTATTTAGTTTTTCAACCGCTTTTCCAACCGATTGAACAAAAGTATCTTGACTTGCTTTCATTTGAATGATAGCTGTACTTGTGCAAACTTTATTGAACACAGTTATACTATTATCCTCATTTCCCACTAAAGGTTGATGAAGAACAATAACTTCTCCTAAGGTTTCCTTTATACCAAAAGGTTTTATATTTGAAATTTCTCCTAAAGCAGAACCTTTTAATTCTTCCACATCTTTTCCAATCCATGTAGCATATTTTTGTAAAGCAGGTTCATGATTAATTTCAACAATGCGAAAATCGCCATCCATTTTGGTGATAACTCCCATATTGTCACTCTTTTTATATGCCCCTGTAAAAAAAGTTTCCATGAGTTTATCTGTATAA
The DNA here is from genome assembly GCA_910578745.1 of uncultured Bacilli bacterium. Classification (GTDB taxonomy): domain Bacteria; phylum Bacillota_I; class Bacilli_A; order RF39; family UBA660; genus CATOJL01. The sequence continues at coordinate 2,748 of CAJTSN010000056.1, read as the reverse complement.
AATAGAACAATCCCTACTCCTTCTATTATACAAGTCTCTTTATCAAAAATAGAACTTTCCATTTGTTCTGTAGGACAAATCGCCCCGCCAAATACAGGAACATTTCCTAAAATATCTTGTATTCCTTTCATGTAAAGCTCATCTTCTCTTGTTGATGAAGTCATGTAATAATAAGATGGAGCATAATCCTTTCCTGCATTTTCTAAAGCCTTTAATGCAAGTTTTCGCCCAGCTTCTCTCTTATCTTCCATATTCTCCTGTATAGCCACTCCTACCTCTAAATCGGGATCATCAAGTACAAGCATTCCTACAAAACCATGAGATGAAGTCACTACACCCTCTGGTACAATAATTGCCTCTTTACAAATAGAGCCTAAAAGAGGAAGCGTTGGTGCTACTTCTTTAATTCCCTCTAGTACCTCCTCTTGCCTATAAAAACTAGAAGTATAGACGATTGCGACTTTTGCCTGTTCTGTTTTTTCAAGTGCCATACGTGCTGCTTCTATTCCCGCTTCTTTTGCATTTTCATTTGTTGCATATCCTACTTTTGCCTTTAACATATTTCCTCCTTGAAATCATAAAATTTATCTATTCTTTTCTACCCTATTATATCATTCTAGATTCAATTTTAAAGTCATTATTCCTGATTTAACAGTCTCTTTACATAAAAAAAGAACGGTTTCAAATCCAAATATAGGATCTTCTAACAATTCTTTTGATAAAAAATTAAAAATCGATTTTTTCCTCTTTAAAGCGCTCTTTCCATTTTTGAATATTTCCTTGATTATAAATTTGTTTCGAAACCACATTACTATCCTTTTTCAAATATTCTCTTTCTAAGAAATCGTAATAAGTCCCTGGTGTAATAATTCCTCTCATTTTTAACACATCTGCTCCACTTGATCTTAATATTTTATCAACAAGCGCTCCACAATTATTTCCTAAAATAAAGAAAGTCTTTAATTTTCCATTTGTAAATTTATAGAATTTCGCATCTGTATTTTTATATAACATACTTGCATAATCTATATATTCATCTTTATTTATGTCTTTATCGTTTTCTAATGCTCTTACATATTTTGGTTTCCATTCTTCTAAGGATTCAAAAATATGAGAAAGTTCTTGCTTCACCTTTCCTTTTTGCGCCTCACTCAATTTAATTCCAAAACCAAATATAGTCTTTTCACTATATTCGACACAAAAAGGGATATATTTTGTCTTCGGACAAGTAAATACAACCCCTGACCCAATTCCATCTCTCAATTTTCTAGTATCCATGTCATAATTCCCATAAGAAATAATATATCCATCAAAACATAGATCCACATGTCCTAATTTTCCTGTTCCCTGCATAGATACATGAACAAAAATTTCTAAATCGACCTTTTCGATTTTTTTGTGAAAATCAAGTTCTATGTTCTTATCCTCTCCTAAACGGTTAATTTTTTGTAAAATAGAAAGAGGAATTAATGCATCAATGAATGGAGGAAGAGGAAGATGTATTCTTTTTATATGAATCTCTTTCTGATCCAAAAAATCAAACAAATAATCGATTCCTAAAAGTAATACATACCCTCCTATAATATATAACATGATATTCATATGAATTTTAGGAGAAAAAAAACAGATAATTCCAAAGGCAAAGGAAATAAAACCTTCTAAAAAATCTTTAAAGATTCCTCTTAACTTATCTTTTTTCATCAAATAACAACTCACAAATTTAATGAGTCCATTAAAAATAAAATAAGTTGAGAATACCATAATTAAAATAGCCTTTGGAATATCAATAAAAAAAAGAGCAATCAATACTAAAATCGTACTTCCTACTGCCTTTGCAAATACGATTTTACTCGCTTTCTTATTTGTGAGCATTGTAAATAAATCTTTCATACAAGAGATTAACATAATTAAAAGAAGAATCTCTATAAAACTAGAAAATAAGACATGATTAAAAATGAGAATAAGAATCCCTGTTACAATATAGGTAAGAGCGAAAGCAAGATAATTATTTTTCTCTATATAATAACTTAATGTATTTAATATTTTTTCCATAACATCACTTCTATACTTATCATATCAAAAAATAGCTTCAAAATGCAATAGCACAGGAAAATAGAATAAAAAACTTACTTATATTTTGGTAAAAATTTTTTTATAAACGTTTTTACTATAGAGAAACGACTTTGTATAATAAAGTTAAAACAAAAAAAGAGAAAGCATTTTTTGTTTCTCATAAAAACTATATCTTTATCTATAGGACTTAAAAAATCTAAATTTCTTTCATCTCAAACCACCATAAATCATCCTGATATCTTAGCGTATTTATAACCTGAACCCTTAGGATTTGAAGTTGTTATTGTAATTGTGGTACTTGTTGCTTTAACTAAAACGACAATACTTCTTATTCTTATATCACCTCCACTCGTAGTAAATTTAGCACCTTCAGTACGTTCTATCAACAAAATATCACAACCAGAAAATGAATCACTACTTATTGAATTTGTTGTTGCTCCTTTATATAAAAGATAATAGGCTCCCACTTCTGCATGAATCGTTTTCGTTTTATTAGAAGAAAAATCACCAGAATCTATAAATGTTGCAGATACAGTACAACTTGGACAGCTAGATGCTGTCACTTTTCCAGAACCATTATGATACCCTGCTGGTATTGTATAGGTTCCTCCTGGTGCTACTGTCGCATTTACTGCTCCTTTATTCGACATTGAACCTGTTATCTTACTTCCATTT
>CAJTSN010000055.1 GCA_910578745.1 uncultured Bacilli bacterium | reverse complement strand
CAATTACACCTAGTCTTTTTCATAAGGGGAATTCTCCTAAAAATTTAAATTCTAAGAAAAAACTTAGCACACACTAAGTTTATTTCATAACAGCCACTTCTAATTTATTGTCGTTATGTACCAATATCAAATTGGCATACACTTGATACCCTAATTCTTCCTTATAATGTATTTCACATGTGACATAATAAGCATTTGCATCTGTCAATTTATCTGTAGTATATGCTTTTTTTTCTATCTTTTTCACATCGACTTTGCTTACAATGGGTAGTTCTTGTTGTCTATCCTTATATAGATTGTTTTCCACATAACGATAGACAGTATCCTTCGCCTTTTTTATAAATGTATCCCTATAAGTGGATAAAACGAACTGAGTTCCCCCTATATCATTTTTATTAGTAGCACTATTTAAGGTAAAAAAATCGGCTAAAAAGATTTGTGATAACAAGGAAGCATACTTTTCTTCCTCTTTTTCTTCCTTTTCAAGTTCTTCCTTTAATTTTTTAAATACATCGGATACATAGGCAGAATCATTTTCATCTAAACTATATTTATAAGATTCAATCTGATTCACAATTTTTATTTCTTTTGGCTCATCTGTTTTAAGACTTCCTAAAAGTTCAAAAACACAATATATCAAAATTCCAAAAATGAAAATCAAAAATAAACATACAATTGGTCCAGTTTTTATTCGACGTTTTTTTTCTTTCATTTCTATTCCCCTTTATTTTCTTTTCCTACTTTTTTAATTAAATCATGTACAATGATAGAATCTGATATAGAAATTAATTGCTCGGCATATGCCTTATTTTTCTCAACAAATTCAGTACGAATTGTTTCCTCAGGATCTAATAGTTTGACCTCTTCTTTACTTCTATTATAATACATCGTATTTGTAAGCCAGTTTCCATCAGGAAAAACAACTACGTTATGTTCATCTTCCTTTAGAGAAAAAATATCAGTGCCAAGCGCATATTTATTATAGATGCCTAACATATTTCCAAGAGTTGGAAGCACATCAATCATTCCCATAGCCTCATCAACTGTCTTTTGATATTTTTTGTCTTTTGTCCAAATAATAAGCGGTACACTACGATTCAACTCATATTGATAGTAATCAACCTTTACATAATTTGGATCACTTTCATCTAATAAATCATCCTCTTTTGGATTATAATTATAAAATCGATTATATTCTGACTTTTTTAATTTCGCATCATGATCTCCATAAATGACAAGAACTGTATTCTCTAAAACTCCAGCCTCATCTAAAGAATTTATAAATTCGCCTAAAGCTTCATCCGCATAATGCGCAGATTTAAAATAGTATCCTAGTTTTGTACCCTCTAAATAAGGAGCTACTTTTTCTTCTTCAATTCCCTCTTCATTTACAATCGTATATTTTGCGGTTACATCGAACGCACTATAAGCTGTTCCATCATCATTAAACGGTGTATGGTTGGATAACATAATCATCGTTCCATAAAATTTTGAATGTTCTTCTTTTATTTGTTTGATAATCTGTGTAGACTGGTTAAAGAAGGATTTATCCGATAAACCTAGACCTATCTTTTCATCTAACTGATAACTTTCTTTATGACAATAAAATTTATCATAACCTAAACTCATATGTGCTGCATTTCTATTCCAAAACGTACAGTTGTTTCCATGCATACTAAAAACATAATAGTCCTGTTCTTTTAATAATTTTTGAATGGACGTATAATCTCTATCAAAATAATTGACAAAAACAGTTCCCCTACTTGCCGGTAAAAGAGAGGTTGAATATGTAAACTCTGAATCACTAGAAGTTCCCACACTCTCTTGGGCATAGAAATTAGAAAAGTATAAACCTTCACTTGCTAGTCTGCGCAGATTTGGTGTCACATATTCGCCATTAAAGGAAGTTTCTAATAAAAAGTTTTGAATACTTTCAGCATGAATCGCAATCACATTTTTCCCCTTAAAAATATCTGTATAGGCATTGGTTTGTCTCTCTTTATCCTCACTATAATATTCTCTAAATGTTTTCGCAGCTTCATCATAACCAAATAAAGGGTTAATTTCTGATTTCAAAGTCGCAAATAAATCATTAAATTGATAAGTATAAGCTCCAAATTTCATCATAATTAAGTTTGGATTCCACTGCTTATTTAACCTTCCGATGTCAGTAGATGTTAAAGTAGAAATAAAAAATCCCAAAGTAATTAAACCAACAACAACTGTATTTAGTAGCCTTTCTTTTCCTACCTCTAATTTTGCTACCTTCTCATAATAGCCTTTTCCCTTTAAATAACGATGTACAAAAAGTAAAATAACGATTTGAAATAAGAACATAAAATCTTTTAATTCCATCACATTTTCAACGACTGCATCGGTCACTCCCAATAATTGTGTAGAACTTTTTAAAAGAGAAAAAGAGGCAAAAGAAACATAATTATTGTAATAAACAGAATTCACAACACAAATCAATGTGAAAATAATAGAAAATACCATAAAATATCTGAACTGATTTTTTGGTTTAAAGATATACCCAAAACTACCAATTAGTAAAATGACTGCCATATCAGCAAGAATTGGACTAATATCAAAAATATTTTTAACAGTAACGGCTCTAAGCAATACCCCATTCATTAAAGAAGTAAGTACAAAAGTTAAAAATAAAATATTGGTTTTTGCATATCTTCCTAAATCACCAAAAAAAGAAATCAAAACACCCTTCATCTTCATCAAAACACTTCCAGAATTTTTTCCTTTTTTGATTTCCAAATAAATCACCTCATAATCACTTATAGTATATCACGCACAAGAAAAAAATTCAAATTTTTATTTACAAACCGTGTCTACCCCATTTCTTTGGAATTTGATTTATCCATTCCTACACATGAACTTATAGACTTTCTATAATACTTTTTTTATCATCTATTTGAGTTCTATCCTTTAAAATAGAAGTTTGTTCATTCTACTTGGCTCTTTTTCCTTTATTATCAACATAGCCTATTTCTTTTCAAATTCCTTTAAAATAAAAAAAATTCCATCCTTTCTAATAAAGTTATTTTTAGTAAATAATTGTCTTATTTTTTATTCTGCCGTTTTGTTCGTAAGCGATGGATAATAAAAGTTTGGAACACTTCCTTCAATAATTTTCATCACAATGGGAATGCTTGTATTCGCCTGTACTGTTTTAGAAGCAAAAGGAAGTAAGACTTGCATAGAGACTTCCACATAAACAATTACCTCTAAAAAGACATTATTAATGCCATAATTTGATACCTTTGTTTGAATATCAGAAGTGACATCTCCCACCAAATTGATACGTACAGGAATTTTAGGTCCTAAATTTGATAATAAAGAATTCTTAAAAACAACCCCACTTGGAATTTCATAAATAATCCCTTGCTTTAATTTGTGCAGATCATAATTACTAAAAATAGTATCAGATACTCCCAAACTATCAATATTTCCAGCTTCAACTTTTTCTAAATATTCTTGGACATAATTTGTAATTTGATTTAAAAGTTTATTCACACTAATCGGATTCACATCGACTTCACGGACAAATCCCCCATCATCCTTAGACGTAATCACAATATCTTCTACATCCATCATATTTAAAACTTTATCATTTACGGCTTGAGTAATTAAAAGAGTGGCTATTTTTGTAGCCTTACTTTCTGCATAAGTAAGTAAAACGGGTGTCACTTTTGTATTTATAATTTTAAAAGACAAAAATAAAGCCATTCCTAAAAGAAAAAGAGTAAGAACAAAAAGATTCCACTTTGTCTTTTTAAAAATTATTTTTCTTCTATGAAATCTTTTTTGCATTCTATCACCTATTAAACTATATGTATATCTTATCTAATTTATCTAATAATAAAAATGGTGATTTTATGTTAGAAGCCATTATGAGTAAAGATATTATTTCTATAAAAGAAGAAAGCAGTATAAAAGAAGCTGCTTCGAAAATGTTAGCCTATGATGTTGGTTTTTTGCCCATTACTCACAAAAATAAAATCGTAGGCGTCATCACAGACCGTGATATTGCTACAACCGTATTCAAAAACACAACCACTTTAGATACCCCTGTAAAGGACTATATGCATAAACATATTATTTTCTGTGATAAGAAAAAAGATGTCTTAGATGCATTACAAGTGATGCGAAAAGAAAAGATTAAACGAATTTTAGTCACGGATAAGAAAAAAGTGATTGGAATTCTTTCCTTATCGGATATTTTAAATAATTGTGATTTTTATGAAGAAATTTTAAAAACATTAAAAGAAATTTTTACAGTAGGCAGAAATACAGATACTTATAAAACAGAAATCGATGAATTTTACTTATAACTTGTTCTTTCTATTCTTTTCGAGGAAAGCCAGTATAAAAATGTTCTTTTAAAAAACCAAAAAATAAAACAGGTTTTCTGCTTTATTTTTTAGATGTACTTTGAATTTGTCCCATATATTCTAACAATTTTAAGAAAAGTTTAATATATCGTCTTTCTAAACCATGGTTTGCTAAATGACGAATAGCAATCCTTTTTTTACTAACTGTTTTCTCACTAAACATGATGGCATCTACTTTTTCCTTTAAAACCGTAGTAATGGGTAAATCAAAAATAATAGATTCAAAATCTCTTTTTAAGAAAGTTTCTGCAGAAATTTCCACATTTTTTCCTTTACAGTTGATTGTAAGTTGTCCTACTGTTGGAACATCATCAATTTCAATAACAAACTTTGAATATTTTGTATATTTTCGACAATCAATTTTTTCATCATTAAAGTAAATAATGACGTCATCTGATTCAATTGTATTTCGAAAACAAATTCGATAATTTCTTCTTTCAGGAACAACGCCTGTTTTTCCATCAATAGAACGAATAATGACAGTATGGTTATTTGGTAAATAATTATACTCAATTAGAGTACGCAAGTAGTTTCCTTCCTTATATAGTTCTGTTTCTCCATCATCTTCATATAGCTCATATTGATTCGAGGCACCCGGAAATATTTGAATTTCCATATTCTTTGGTGGTTTTGTATCATTTAAATGAAAATCACGATGATCATTTACTAAAGGAAGAATGGAACCTGCTTTTACAAAGATAGGATAATCTTCATCTTTAAAGAAAGAAATATAGCCTTTATCCCCTTTATATTTTTTCCCTGTAACATAATCAAACCATATCCCTTCAGGTAAATAAAATCTTCGAACCACACGGTCCATAACAGGTTCTTTTTTAGTAACAATTGGTGCTACAAATAAGGAAGAACCTAAATAATATTCATTGTTATAGGTGGGATCATCATAAAAATCAGGATATTGATAATAAAGAGGCGTAACGAGAGGTCTACCATACTTATGATATTTATAGCTTTCTGAATATAAGTAAGGAATTAGTTGATGTCTTAACGTTAAATATCGTTTGGCAATTTCATAAGTTTTATAATTCCATAACCATGGTTCTCTTTTATAATATTTTCCCCCTTCTGTTCCAAATTTTAAGATAGGGGCAAAAGCACCAAACTGAATAAATCGAGTATAAAGTTCGCTATCTTCTAATCCTTTGGTGTGTCCTCCAATATCATGAGCCCAGAAATTCGCTCCCATATTTGTTTCTTCTACATTGTGCATTGTAACGGTTCGAAGCGTTGCCCAGTTTACTACCGTTTTTCCTGAATAAAGAACAGGGTATCTGTGAGGTGCAATACGCATATTTCGTGTTAAAAGCATTGGTCTTTTTCCACTGTAAGACAGATTGTTATAAAACTGATAATGGTCTAAAATCCAAAGAGGATAAGCCTCTTTTTTGTCAGAAATATCAATCCAATAAAAGTCTACTCCAACAGCATCCAAAGGATTAATTAAAAATTTTAGATATACATCAATATATCTTGGGTTTAACACTTGAAAAGGAATATTTCCTTTCGAATCCTTTTCCAAATAATTGGTCAAATAGTTATAATTGTCTTCATAAGGATAAAATCCTTCAATTGGATTGACCGATAAACCCACATGGATGTTTTTCTCATGCATTTGATTTATCAAAGATTTCGGACTGGGAAGAAGAGTTCTATTCCATGAAAATCCTGTATTTTTAAGTTCGCTACCAAGACGACGAATATGCCAATCTTTATCTAATAATAAAATAGATATCGGTATTTCCCTCTCCTCAAATGCATGTATTAAAGTATGAAGATCTTCTTCGCTATACGCAATATCCCGGTTCCACCATACCCCAAGAGCATACCGTGGAATTAAGGCTGGAGAACCTGTTATCATATAATAGTCTTTCAAGCAACCCTCAAAATCGGTTCCATATAAAAATACATACGTATCTATTTCTTTATTTTCCCGTGGAATCAGTGTACCAGTTGGACTCATTACATTGCTCTCTGAATCATCAATACTAGAAAATCCATCGATGGAATATAGGCCTCTTTTCACCTTAATTTTTCCACCATTTTCATCTAAAGATAAGCTAGGGGCTCCGAAATTTCTTACCTCAGGATGCTTATAATACCACTGTTTATTGTTCGAAAGAAGTTCAATTTTTAAATTGGATACTGGATTTAATTTACTTCCTAAAAACTCTTTTTCTTTTAAATAAGTTAACCTAAAATATCTCGTCGTAATTTCTAAAACAGTTTCTGTTTCTTTTTTTATAAAAGCGACTTTGGGCATATTTCTGAACCATACTAATTCCGTAGGTTTATCTAAAAATTCCCCATACTCATTATATTCGATACGAATTAACCGTTCAGTCAATATAGTAAAACGATATTTTTCTCCCTTTACTATATTTTCTTCTACTGCTTTAGCAAGTTCATAATCAAATGCAAACTGTTCACCTAGATTATACACTCTATCACCCCTCTTTTCTTTTTATAAGTCTTCTATTTTCATAAAATTGGTATGTTTTACTTCCTTAAAAGGATAACCACCTGTAATAATAATTCGGCTTCCCTCAGCAAGGATAAATTTTTTTGTCGCCTGATGTTTCGATAATTCCATCATCTTATCAAAGGATTTGGTATTTTCGATTAAAATTGGATAAACGCCATAATAAATATTTAAACTCTTAACGGTTTCCATATCTGGTGACATAGCTAAAATAGGACAGGTTGGTCTAAATCTTGATATCTTCTTCGCTGTATACCCACTCATGGTTGGAGCCACAATGGCTGCTGCCTTTAATCGATTGGCACATTCCACAACCGAATAAGAAAGAGAACAAGTAGTATCCTGTTTTTCAGTACGCATCGCTTGATTTAAAAGTTCATAATAATCAATGTCTTCTTCAGCGGATTCAATAATCCTTGCCATCATACTTAATGACTCGGTCGGATACTTACCCACGGTTGTTTCTCCAGCGAGCAACATACAATCCACACCTTCTAAAACCGCATTCGCAACGTCAGAAACTTCTGCCCTTGTCGGTCTTGTTTTTTCTTCCATAGAAGTCATCATCTCTGTTGCCACAATACTCACCTTACTTGCATGATGACATTTATTAATAATCTGTTTTTGAATTCCCGGAATTTTCTCTAAAGGAAGTTCAACCCCTAAATCACCACGAGCTACAATAATTCCATCACTAACCTTAATAATTTCATCTAAATCCTCTAAAGCATAAGCATTTTCAATCTTAGGTAAAATAGCCATATGTGCATCTTCGGCATCAATCAATAAATCATTGACTTCCAAAACATCTTCGTGGGTACTTACAAAAGAAAGAGCAACAAAATCAACATTCAATTTACTTGCATATAAAATATCCGATCTATCTCTTTCACTTAAAAAAGGTAGTTCTAAATTAATACCAATGATATTCACTCGGTTTCCTTCTTCAATACGTCCACCTTCTATAACTTCACATAATAAATAATTAGGTCCTTTTTCAAGAACGAAAAGTTCCACTAAACCATCATTGATTTTTAAAGTCGTGTTTCCTTTTACATTTTCTAAAAGTTTTGTATAACGAACAGAAAATTTTGTGTGATCCCCAAGTATGCTCTCTTCATAAATTCGTATTTTATCCCCTTTTGTTAGATAAGCAAATCCGCCTTCTAAATGTTCCACACGAACACTAGGTCCTTCTGTATCTAACATAGTGGATACGAAAGTATTTAGTTCTTTATTCAGTTCTTGAACTGTATCTACAACATACTTTAAAAATTCCTGATTAGCATGACTCATATTAATACGAGCCACATCCATTCCATTTAAAATTAATTCTTTTATTTTTTCTTTATCACTCGTTGCGGGTCCAATCGTTGCAATTACTTTTGTCTTTTTCATGGTCTCACCTACTATAGCCATTATACCAATTTTTTTTTGAAATGAAAAGAAAAAAAACTTGATTTTACAAGTCCTTTTCACGGTAATCTCCCATTTATTCAAGTAATAGTTTCTATCAACTCACTTTGAAAATGGAAGTTCTAACCACTCCATTATTATTATTAGTAACTCGTCTAGTCAATGTCGTATCCTCTTTGACATAAACGACTCGGCACTTTGTATTCGTTGTGTTATTCGATACCTCCATTTTCGCCGCATACTCCCAAACCGTATTTACCGCAGATTCCGAACCATATGTATATGTTATTGTTGCATATGCCTTACTATCATATTTAGCAGCGGTTACACAAAATACGTATGTTCCTTTTGCACTCAAAGTCATTCCATCTGTATAAGTAAGTTCTGAACTCGTTGAAGTCTCAGTCATATTACAGATAGGACAGCTAGAGGCTGTCACTTTCCCTGAACCATTGTGATACCCAGCTAGTATTGTATAGGTTTCCCCTGGTGCTATTGTCGCATTTACTGCCCCCTTATCTTCCATTGAACCTGTTATCTTACTTCCATTGACATACGCTGTCTTTCCACTTAATATATCTCCTGCCCCAGCTGTTGCAGACGTTTGACTTGCGAGTGTTGGTGCTTCATAAGTTCCTATAACTTGTTTTC
>CAJTSN010000054.1:6627-9121 GCA_910578745.1 uncultured Bacilli bacterium | reverse complement strand
AACATCATTAGGGATTACAGCAGATAAAATTTTAAAAGGAAAGTCAATTGCAGGAATAAATGGAACAGGAGAAACTAGTTGTCCTAGTTGTCCTAGTTGTCCTAGTTGTCCTAGTTGTCCTAGTTGTTCTTGTCCTGAATGGAAAGTATATAGCGTACACCAAAAACAAGCAACAGTTACTGAAAGTTATAAAACATATAATGGTTCTTTGGTTGATATGATAGGTGACGGGAAACATTCTAAGTTTGAGATAGACTTGGGATTTACCCCATCACAAGTGGGAGACTTGTATGTAAAAATGTTTTCTCATGTTAGCAATTATTTTCAAATAAGCTCGTCTATTGGCAATTGGCAGATGGATTTCTTGTACTGTCATACTGCACCTAGTGTAAATGGAGTTCAGAGGTTTCATAATTCGAGTACGAACAATTCTATAAATGTAAGTTGTAATGTATTGGGAAGTAAAGTCATTTTAGATGTGTGGGGTGATAGTAAAATTAAGACAAATGCAAGTACTTTCTTCATGGATGTACTTCTTAGATATAAATAAAATAAGAAATAAAAAGTTCTATAAATTTCTTTATAGATTTTTTTGTATGTTTTAGATATATTTAATTCATAAACGAATAAGATGAGCATAGACTGTTTTAGGTGATAAGAAATGGACAAGGAGAATATGATCGTTGGCTCTAGCCATACAATTAGTATTAGTGAACGTAAAAGTATTATATTAAGTGGTGTTAAAAAAATTGATAGTTTCGATAATGAAGAATTTTTGATGGAAACGATTATGGGATATATTGTCATTAAGGGATCAGATCTTGAAATCATTAAATTAGATACCTATCAAGGAAATGTTTCTATTAAAGGAAAAGTAAATAGTTTGACTTATATGGAAAGTGCCAATAAAAAGGAAAAAGAAGAAAGTTTGATTAGCAAGTTATTTAAATAATGAAATTAGATATACAAATGATTACTTTATTTTATTCTTTCCTATTTGGTATTTTTTTTGAACTTACTTATTTATTTTTAAGAAAATATCTGTATAATAAAAGAAAATATGTAAGCTATCCATTTACTTTTCTTTTCACACTTATTTTTTCCTTTTTATATTATTTAATATTGGAAAGAGCAAACCATGGAATTCTTCATCCATATTCCATTGGATTGACATTTATTGCTTGCATTCTCACATACTCTTTGTTTACAAAGTTAAAAAAGTGATATATAATAAAATTGGTGGAAGATATGGAAAAAAAAAGAGTACGTAAGTCTACAAAACATAGGCTATTTATTTTAATACCTGTAACACTCGTAGTCATTACTTATACAATAGCAAGCTTTTCTTATTATGTATATAAAATTTATAGTTTAAAAAAAGAACAAGAAACATTACTTCATCAATTAGATGTATTAAAAGATGAGGAAGATAATTTACAAACGGATATTGAAAAGTTTCAAAATCCTGATTATTTAGCGCGTTATGCAAGAGAAAATTATCATTACTCGAAAGATGGAGAACTTGTGATTCAAACAAAAAAAGAGGAACAAAAAGAGTTAAGTCATCCAGAAGAGGAGGAAAAACCATCTTACTTGCTCGTTATGATATGTAGTGTATTTCTTTTTATTATTGTAGTGTATCTTTTTATCCATAAAACAAAAAAAGATAAAGTATCTTAAACTGAAATCAAAAAGATAGACAATTTGTAGTTTCTAGGGATTGTATCCTGACATTTGCAGGGAACAGTCCTTTTATTTATAATGAAAATCCTTATCATTGATCCGTATCTTTAAAATAAAAAAAGATTTAGATAGAAAAAAACCAATTCATTTAAGGATTGGTTTTAACTTATTTTATAATTTGAAATCTTGAATATCATCGTCTGTCATGTCTTTTCCATCATAATAGGTTTTAACTTTATAATTACATACTTTAGCAACTATATTTGAAGGAAATTTTCGAACTAATTTATTGTAATCTGTAATAATATCATTATAATATTTTCGAGCTGAAACAATCTCAGATTCTGATTCAAAAAGCGCTAAATCAATTTTTAAAAAGGCTTCATTCTCTGATAAAGAAGGAATTTCTCCTTTGTATCTTTGAAATTCATTAATTCCATCGTATAAAATTCGATCGAGTTCAAAATTAGAAAGCTTTTGAGACTTCAAATTTACAATCGATTTTAAGATAGGTTCTTCTTTTGTTTTTTCTTTTTTGTTTGCTTCAATGATACCAATTGATTTATTAAGTAAATCAAATCTTTTACGAAGTGTAGTATCGATGAATGCTTCTGATTCATTAATACGAATAATATAGGTTTGGTAATAATTATATATACAAATATAACAAATTAAAAAAATACAAATTAAAATAAAAGCAACTAATAAATATACAAATACTAACATCTTATCCACCCTAGTACCATTATAACAAACAAAAATTGAAAATACTAGTTATTTGGAATAAAATCTTCACTATAATTGATTTCTT
>CAJTSN010000054.1:0-6617 GCA_910578745.1 uncultured Bacilli bacterium | reverse complement strand
ATCAAAAGTAATGAAGTCAACATAAATCATTAGTAAAAGCTCCCATGTCCCTGTTTTTGGATCTCTTAAAATAATATGATCTCTTCCTGACTGTTCAATGATGCCTGAGAATTCTCGATCTCGAAATTCAGTAGAATCAGGGAAAGTCATATGGACACGAATATTTTTTCCCTTATTGAGTCTTAGTATGTTTTCAATGTAAGATTGTTCTAATGGAAGCGCCATTTGTGTATTTTGATTTGGAACTGGCGTATTTCCTGAATATAAAGGGGTTCCCGGAAAAATAGGCTTTCCAAAATAATTATTGTTATTCAAATATCATCATCCTCTCTATCAAAATATATGCGAAAATAGAATGAAATATGTGAAAAAATAGAAGACTTGAACGCTTTATCATTAAGAATTAGAAAAGATACTTATTAGAAATGAATGGTTGAAAAAAGAGAAAGAGGGGTGTTATAATAAGGAAGAATTGGGGTGATGAAATGGAAATTATGATAGGAGTATCGAATCGACATGTACATTTAACAGAAATGGATTTTAAAAAATTATTTGGAACGGATTCTTTAGAGGTACTAAGAGAAATTAGACAACCAGAACAGTTTGCTTCGACTTCTTATGTAACATTAGAAACAGAAAAAGGAAGGATTGAACATGTGCGTGTCATGGGGCCTTGTCGAGAGTATACTCAAGTGGAAATTTCAAAAACAGATGCTTATCAGCTTGGATTAAATCCACCGATTTGTATGTCTGGACAATTAGAAGAGAGTAGTCCAATTACCATTCTTGGTCCGAAAGGAACACTTCATTTACAAAAGGGATGTATTCTTGCTGATCGACATATTCATTTGTTACCAAAACAGGCGGAGCTCTATGGTTTAACTGGTCTAGAAAAGGTCGATGTTCTACTTTCAGGACCAAAAGGAGGCATTTTATTTGATGTCAAATTGAGAATCAGTGAAAATTCTTATTTTGAATTACATTTAGATACAGATGATGCGAATGCCCATATGGTAAAAAGTGGTGATTTTGCCCGTATTTTAACAAAAAAGGAAAAAGAAAGTGAGTATAAATAGAAAAAATTTCATATATTATGTGTATTATTAAAGAACAGTGAAGTATTTTTCTAACGAATTATAGTAAAAAAATTGCATTTTACATTTTCTTTTTTTATTAAAAGTATAAAATTAGAATAACAAAAAGATAAAAAATAAATATTTTTTTGTAAAAAACGATTCTTTTTTTTGATAAAAATCATTAGGGGAAAGAAAAAATAGGTTTTATGAAACAGAAGAAAAAGAAAAAGAGGACTATAGAATGACATTTGTAAAAAATTTCAAAAGATTTTATGTTTTTTTGTAAAATAGTTGTCCATAATAGAAAAAGAGAGAAAAAATAATTGAAAATTATATCGAAAAATGGTAGTATAAATTAAGAAAGTAGGGATTGTATGAAATATTTGAAGTATATAGTTATTTGCATGGTCACTTTGTTTTTAATTCCTAAAACAGTTCATGCGACACAGACAGTTGACTATACAGAATATAAAGTTGGGGATGAAATTACAGTATGGCTAGATAGCGCTAAAACGAAGAGCGCTAAGTTTAGAATTATTAAAAATAGTGCTGCGGGTAGAGATACAAAACAACCGGATGGAAAAATTACGCCAAATGAAAAAGCCGCATACCAATGGGTGACAGCGATTTATGAAGGAACAGTAGGAGAGAGTATATATGGCGTTGCTTCAGATACAGATTTGTCTTATGAACATTCTATTTTAAGGGCAAATGTCGTTAAAACGACTAAAAGTTGGGAAACACCAAAAGATATTCGACTACTCACATTGAGTGATTTGCATTCTATGGTTGGAAGTACAAATGAATCAACTATTGAATCTGCATTAAAGGAGAACTATCCATGGATCTTATCAAATAAATTTTATTGGTTAGGAGACGATGCATTTCGTGATATAATATATAAGCTTGATGGCACTTCAAAAGAAGCAAATGTAGCCCAAACTATGACGTCAGAAGGTTTCTTTTATGAAGAAGAGAGCGATTCACGATATATTCGACCTGTCATTACGATCCATAAAGGCTTTGTAGAGGGCGGTATGATTTGTACTTGTGAAGATTGTGAGGAACCAAAAACTTGTCCAAATAAACCAGAAATTAGTATTCAAGCTTGTTTAGATAGTGGAAAAAGTGAATCGGTTTGTATCGAAGAACTATGTAAAGAAAAACCGGCACCAAAAACTTGTCCAAATAAGCCAGAAATTAGTATTCAATCTTGTTTAGATTCAGGAAAAAGCGAGTTGGTTTGTATCAAAGAATTGTGTACAGATCAACCAACCAAAAAAGTATGTCCTAACGATCCTACGATTAATATTCAACCTTGTATCGATTCAGGAAAAAGTGAAGAAACTTGTATTAAAGAAAAGTGTACAGTTCCAGAAAAACCAGATAATCCAAAAACAGGGACTTATATTTCTATAGGAGTTCTATTCTGTGGGATTATGGCTGGAGTTACCTATTTTATAATAAATAGAAAAAAATATTTTACAAAAATTTAATCAAAAGGGCTACATGAGTAGCTTTTTTTCTGTAATAAAACCCTTTAACATCTATGAAAAACATTTACACAAACAAAGGTTTGCTATATAATAGAGTTAAATAGTTGGTAAACAATAGTTTCTCCTAATGACTTGTGTTTTGAATGTGAGGGAAAAATATGAAAAAAATTATTATGCATATTGATGTAAACAATGCTTTTTTATCTTGGAGTGCCATTGATTTATTAAATAAGGGTTCAAAATATGATATTCGCAATAGTTATGCTGTAATAGGGGGAGATGAAAGTAAGCGAAGCGGGATTGTTTTGGCAAAATCCATACCCTGTAAAAAATTAGGAATTAAAACAGCAGAAACGTTATATAGCGCAAGGAAAAAGTGTCCTGCCTTACGAGTGTTTCCACCAAATTTTTCCTTTTATAAAGAAATGTCAAATCGAATGTTTTCTCTTTTATCAAAATATTCTCCTGATATTGAAGTCGCATCGATTGATGAATGCTATCTTGATTATGGAAAGGTAGAAAATTTATATGGAGACCCTTATATTTTTGCTAAGAAAATCCAAACGCAAATTTTTGAAGAATTGGGTTTTACGGTCAATATTGGAATTGCCAATAATAAACTTTGTGCGAAGATGGCATCTGACTTTTCAAAACCGTATAAAATTCATACTTTATATGAAGAAGAAGTCGAGGAAAAAATGTATCCTCTTCCTATAGAAGACTTGTATGGTTGTGGAAAGAAAACGAGCGAAAAATTAAAAAAGTTTGGGATTATGACTATTGGTGATTTGGCGCATTTTGATGTCGAACGATTAAAACCTACTTTTAAAAATATGGCGACCTCCTTAGTGGAAAGTGCAAGAGGAATCAATCATGATTCTGTATGTAGCGCCACATGGATACCTAAAGGAATAGGAAATGAGATTACTCTTTCAAAAGATGTGCAAAGTAAAAAAGAAATTCTTCTTTATTTACAACAAATCACTGAAAATGTAGCACTACGTCTTCGTAAGCAGAAAAAATATGCTTATACCGTTTGTGTAACATTGAAAACGAAAGATTTTAAAAGAAAGAGTCATCAAAAAAAATTAATGAATGCCACAGATGCCACAGAGGAATTATATAATGCAGTAAAAGAGGTATTTTTAGAAATGCACGTAGACGAAGATATTCGCCTAATTGGTGTACGTTTCGATCATTTAACAGATTACAGAACCGTACAAGGTACATTATTTGATACATTTGAGCAAGTAGATGATCATTCTAAATTGGATGAGGCAGTTGATGCTATGAAGAGAAAATATGGAACAAAGGTCATTAAAAAGGCAAGTTCGGTCAATCAAGTAGCATTTAAAAATCTTAAAGATTAAAATAAATTAATCGGTAAGCCTTTTTTTTTATGAATTTTTTTGATATACTTAAGAAGAAAAGAGGATAAGCATGAATGAAGTTATAATCACAGAAATAGTAAATGATTTAAAAATAGAAAGAAATAGTGTACTAAGTACATTAAAACTGTTAGAAGAAGGAAATACCATTCCTTTTATTGCTCGTTATAGAAAAGAAGCAACAGGTGCTTTAGATGAAGAACAAATACGAAAAATAGGGGAATATTATGAGTATCAACAAAATTTGTTAAAAAGAAAAGAAGATGTAATTCGACTTATCGAAGAGAAAGGTTTATTAACTGATGAATTAAAAGAAAAGATTTTAAATGCCTCTAAATTGGTGGAAGTAGAAGACTTATATCGTCCATATAAAGAAAAGAAAAAGACAAAGGCCACCGATGCTATAAATAATGGACTAGAACCACTTGCTAAAATGATTTTATCTTTTCCAGTGGAAGGTTCTTTTGATAAACTTGTTGAAAAGTTCATCAATGATAAAGTTAAAACCAAAGAAGAAGCTTTGATGGGAGCTGGCTATATTATAGCAGAATATATTAGTGATAATGCCTATTATCGAAAATGGATTCGTTCTTTCACATATAGAACAGGAGAAATTCTTTGTAAGGTAAAAAAAGAAAATCCAGATACAAAAAAAGTATATGAGATGTATTATGAATATCAAGAGAAGGTAAGAGAAATTAAACCACATCGTATTCTTGCTATCAATCGCGCAGAAAGTGAAAAAGTCATTTCAGTATCTATTTCATGTAGTGAAACTGAGATTATTCGCTTCTTAGAATCGAAAGTGATAAAAAAAGAAAGTAGTTTTGTAACTTCTCTTGTAAAAGAAGCAATTAAAGATAGTTATAAAAGACTGATTGAACCTTCTATTGAGAGGGAAATTCGAAGTGAGTTAAAAGAAAAGGCAGAGATAAGTGCGATAGAAAATTTTAGTAAAAACTTAGAACATCTACTTTTGCAACCTCCAATGAAAGAGAAAGTCGTTTTAGCATTTGATCCCGGGTATGTGAATGGATGTAAATTAGCAGTAGTGGATAAAGTAGGAAAATATCTTACTTCAACCGTTATAAAACCATTTTTGAATAACGCCACAGATGCAACAACAAAGAAATGTAAGGAAGAAGTGGTCGACTTAATTCGAAAATATCATATCGATATAATTGCTATTGGAAATGGAACGGCTTCTCGGGAAAGTGAAAAGTTTTGTGCGGAAATGATAAAAGAGTATAATTTAGAATGCAAATATGCAATTGTATCAGAAGCGGGGGCGTCTATTTATAGTGCTTCTAAAGTGGCAGCTATAGAATTTCCTGATCTAGCCATTGAAAAAAGAAGTGCTGTAAGTATTGGAAGGCGTTTGCAGGATCCACTTTCTGAACTTGTTAAAATTCCTCCTGAGGGTATCGGAGTAGGTCAATATCAACATGATGTATCTAGCAAAAACCTAAAAGAAAGTTTGGATTTTGTTGTGAGTAAAGCAGTAAATAGTGTAGGAGTGAATATTAATACAGCGAGTCCATCTTTGTTACAATATGTTTCTGGAATTACGAAAAAAAATATTGAAAAAATTATGGATTATCGAAATGCATGTGGTCGAATTCATTCACGTGAGGAACTAAAAAAGAAAAAGATTTTAAGTGATAAAGTGTATGAGCAAGCCATCGGATTTTTACGGATTTTAGAGGGCGATACTATACTAGATACTACGGATATTCATCCTGAAAGTTATGGTATTGCGCATGCCTTGTTAGAGCAATTTGCTATTAAAGAAGAGGAAATAGGCTCTCCTTCTTTAAAAGAAAAATTTCAATCAATTTCTATAGAAGAGTATGCAAAAAAACTGAACACAGACGTATATACATTACAAGATATTATTACTTCCCTAGAAAAACCAAACCGAGATCCAAGAGATGAGATGCCTCAACCTTTATTAAAAAGTGATATTTTGGATATTACGGATTTAAAAGTGGGAATGCAGTTACAAGGAACTGTTCGCAATGTAATTGATTTTGGAGCTTTTGTTGATATTGGACTTCATGATGATGGACTGATTCATATATCAAAAATGACCACAAAATATATTAAGCATCCATCTGAAGTTGTAAGTGTAGGGGATATTATTAATTGTTATGTTTCTGCAATTGATTTAGAAAAACATAAAGTGAGTTTATCTTTAATAGAACCAGTTTTAGAAGGAAAGGTCGGTTAATATGAAAGAAAAAGGATTTACCCTTATGGAATTATTGGCAGTTCTTGTCATTTTAGGTATCATTTTAGGAATTACATTACCTAAAGTTACACAAACTTTAGAAAGAGCAAATCAAGATACATTAAAAGAAAATGCAGAATCTTTACTTTCTGTTGTAAAAAAAACATATTTGGATTATGCAGGAAGTGAATTGTATTTTGATGTAGAAAGTCCTATTCTTATGATTGATGGAGTGAGTCAGGGAGAGCTAGATTATAATGGCTCTTTACCAAAAAAAGGTTGGGTTAAAGTTGGAGGAAATGGGGTTCCTTGTATAGCAGTAAGTGATGGAACTTATTGTGCTTATAAAGTAGATGAAGTAGAGCCTATTATTGTAGAAGAGATGGACCCGGAGGAGTGTATTGCCAAAGTATGCCAAAATTAGAAA
>CAJTSN010000053.1:8450-9293 GCA_910578745.1 uncultured Bacilli bacterium | reverse complement strand
TTTAAGAACTATTTCACTAAATTTTATATCCATACAGCAAACAACACAGCTGCCATAGCTAAAAGAATTCCTACTACCCAAAACGTTTTTACAATATCACTTTCCAACCATCCTAATTTTTCAAAATGATGATGGAGTGGGGCCATTAAGAATACTTTTTTACCTGTCATTTTTAAGGAAACCATTTGAATAATAACAGACAATGTTTCTAATATAAAAACCCCCGCTATAATGACAAACGTTATCTCATGCTTCGTTAAAATAGCTATAGAGGCCATTGTAGCTCCAAGAGAAAGAGAACCCGTATCGCCCATAATAATTTTAGCTGGATTTGTATTAAAAAACAAATATCCCAAAAGAGAACCAACCAAAATGAAACAAAATACGGCAATTTCCTCATACCCCATAATCCAAACAGAATTCCAACTCACTAACCCGAGTGCTAAGAAGGCGATTAAAGAAAGCCCTCCAGCAAGTCCGTCTAAGCCATCTGTAATATTCACTGCATTACTACTTGCTATCAAAATAAATAAGATAAATACACCATATAACCAACTCATCTCAATACGAATACCGAGTGTATGAATATATAATTCGGTTGGATGTCCACTTTTTACATAAATATAGAAAAAAACAAGTGCAATGACAAGCTGTCCAAACAACTTAGTCATTTCACTAAGTCCTTCATTATTTCCTCTTTTCACCTTTAAAAAATCATCTATAAATCCTAAAAAACCATCAGATGACAAAATATCCAATAGTATATCAGGAAAATACTTAGAAACCTCCATAAGTTTATCTACGGCTGTTGATGATATTCCCAGCATATCTGCTACTCTAGGC
>CAJTSN010000053.1:0-8440 GCA_910578745.1 uncultured Bacilli bacterium | reverse complement strand
AAGCTAAAAAAACAAACAAAATAATAAATAGATTATTTGACCAAACGAGCCGATTGGTTAATAATAAAATGATAATCGTTATTATCGTTGGAAAAATAAAAATAAAGCCTCCCATGGTGGGAATACCCTCTTTTTTTAAATGTTTATCTACAAATAAACTCACATGTTGTCCTATCTTCATTTTTTTTAAGAATGGTATCAATATAAGCCCACTTACAATCGACAAAATAAAACCAATCATCAAGGCAAGCATCGCTTTCGCTAAAATCAACACAAAAATATCATCTCCTTGTAAGTTTCTAACAGTATATCATCTTTTCACTTATTTGTATAGTTTAAATCATTTTGCAAATAAGAAAGCACCACTTCCTTATCATTAAATGGAAGTCTTTTTTCACGAATTTTAAGCATATCCTCATGTCCTTTTCCTAAAATAAGTAATGCATCATTTTCTTTCAAATAGGAAATTCCCTGAATGATTGCCTCTTTTCTATCTAAAATCACTTCATAATTATTTTTTGTGACACCTAGCAACATATCATTTTTTATTTGTTCAAAATCTTCATAATACAAATCATCTTCTGTAATAATAAAACGTGTTGCCTGTTCACTAACTATTCTTGCCATTATTGGTCTTTTTAAACGATCTCTCTCACCTGTACAACCAAAAACTACATAAATATTTCCTTTTGCCCATAACTTTGCTGTTTCAATCACTTTTATCACTGCATCTGGTGTATGTGCATAATCCACTATAATTTGATTATTTTTATAAGGAATGACTTCAAACCTTCCCTCTGGTGGTGTTAAACTATAAATTACTTTAAGTATTTTCACTGGCTCAATACCAATACACATTAAAAAAATCAAAACGGGCATCATATTATAAATATTATACTTTCCAACTAATTTTGTGTGTACTTCATACACATTCTGTTGATAAGAAAAAGTAAACTTTGTCTCGTGTTGTCCAAGTTCTTCACTTAAAATTTTAAACATGGCATCCCCATAGCCGAAAGTAATGTTATGATTTGTTGGAAGAAGAAAGTTAGTAGACATACTATCATCCATATTCACAATAGCAAGTCCACTCGGTTTTACTTTCTTAAATAAGCATTGTTTGGCCATAACATAGTTTTGCATAGTCACATGAAAATCGAGATGATCTTGTGTCAAATTTGTGAATATAGCATGAGAAAATTCAATGGTCTCTACTCTTCCATTCATTAGAGCATGACTACTTACTTCCATTACTAAATACTTACATTTCAAATCAATAGCTCTTGAAATATACTCATACAAGTCACATAAGTCTGGCGTTGAATTTTCTAAGTCTTCCACTAAATTACTTCCGACATAAAAACCAAGTGTTCCAATAGAAGCACATTTTATTCCTACCTTATTTAAAGATTCTCGCAAAAGATGAGTTACAGTCGTCTTCCCATTCGTTCCTGTAACCCCTATAATTTTTATTTTCTTAAATGTCTCATTATAGGTAACTTGTAACAATTGATTCAAATAAGCTCTTGTATCAGGAACAACTAAAGTGGAAACCGAATATTTTCCCTCTTCACATACAATCTTTTTAGCGCCATTTTCTATTGCGTCCTTAATATAATCATGTCCGTCCGTTCGAATGCCTCGAAGAGCAACAAACGTATCCCCTAAAACTACTTTTCTTGAGTCCGTTTTTATAGTAATCATAAGCATCACCTTATACTAACATTATACTGGATATTATAAGTATGTGCAAGAAAAAAGAATTTAAAAGAGGATGATTTATATTACACAAAAAAAGGACTTACAGTAGTATCCCTTTCTATTTATCTAACCTTATGGTTTTCTTCTGTCTCATAATACCCTTGTGATAAAGAAATATAAACTTCTTTTTCACGTTGACTTATCTCTTTTCTTAAATGATCAGGTAAACCTGGATAACATGTCATATAAGACAAACAATTTATGTAAGAATCCGGACTAAAACTTTTATTTTTTAACACCTCTTTAAAAAAAGCATTCACAGCACCTTGATCTGGATTATGTACTCCATTATTTTTACTTGTTGTATAACCATCCATTCTCTCAATAACTTCTAGCATATGAATCATTCTCACTTTCTACAAACTTTTAATTTTTGAAAATAGTATCGTTGGATTATTTGTAAAGTAAGCTTCAAATAAAGTCTCGGCTCCTATTACTTCAGAGATTATATTCGTAGTGATTACTTCTTCCTCATAAAAATCTGCCTCTCCAGCATTTCCCACTAAAAAACAAGATAAAATCTCTGTATATCCTATATTAAATGAAATAAATTTATTATCGGTTGTAGCAAAACCATACGTATTATCATGTGCTGTTATCATACAGAGTAGTCCACTCATAAGAAGATGCACTGCATTATATTCATTCTTTAAAGCACTCTCACTAAAACGCAAAATATTTTCCTTTGCATTATATTCATAGGGTTTTTTATTTACCAATTTATTTGTTTTTTCAATTTTTACATTTTTAATTCTATCCTCTAAATTATCTAAAGACACTTGCGGAAAAATAGATGAGAACTTAATAATTAACTGTTTCACATTCTTTCTAAACTCGACACTCATACCTTCATTTTCATCAACCGCTTTTAAAACTCTATCTAGCATCATGATCACCTATTATCATTGTATCATAAATTTTCAAAATTTCATCTTTTTTTTAAAATTTATGTTTGAAAAAATCTAAATATCTGCTTTTTTTAAGAAATCGACCCTTTTCCTTTAAATTTTTTCACTTTTAGTCCTAATTAATTTTTCGCCCTCCCCCTTATAAATCATAACAGCAGGATAATACGTAATGTGAAGTAACATCACTAAAAAAATAGCCCATCCTAAAATTGGAACAATTAAACATAAAATCCAAGCATAAGGATATCCATAAATACTACTTCCTTTTACATTTAATCTTTTACACACCTCTATTTGTAACTTAATTTGTAGTATTAAAAACATAAGAACAGCGGGATAAATAAAGAATAGAACTCCCAGTACCCAATTATACCATTTTGTATACCAAGCCCCTTTTTCATATAAACCTAAGTCATAAGCTAAGGCAAGGGTATATAACCCCGATGTAAAAAAGGTTACAATGCAATATACAAACCAATTTTCACGCTTTAATAAACTCATAAGCCCTCCTATTTTATTTTCTGTTTCCACTCGCACAAGAAACTTAATGCTTCCATAGGAGTCATTTCCAAAGGATTTATTTTTCTAACTTCCTCTTCTAAAGGAGATTTTTTAGAAATGAACTCTTCAATTGGTAAACATTCTTGTACTTTGATATCTCTTTTTATTTCTTTATTCTCGTAAATCTTTAAGATTTGATCTGCCCTTTTAATCACGATTTCTGGAAGCTCTGCTAATTTGGCTACATGAATTCCATAACTTTTATCGATACTTCCTTCCTTAATTTTATGTAAAAAGGTTACTTTTCCATCCTCTTCATGGGCACTGACATGAATATTTTTTACATTTTTTAGTGACTGCTCTAAATCCGTTAATTCATGATAATGTGTCGAAAAAAACGTCTTTGCCTTAATTTGATTATGAATATATTCAATAATCGATTGCGCTAAAGCCATTCCATCAAAAGTTGCCGTTCCCCTTCCTAGTTCATCAAATAAAATCAAACTATTTTCCGTAGCTTCACTAATAGCCGTATTTGCCTCATTCATCTCAACCATGAAAGTAGATTCCCCACTCACTAAGTCATCACTAGCACCAATTCGAGTGAAAATGGCATCAAAAACAGGTAAAGTAGCGTAACTTGCAGGAACAAAGCAACCAATTTGGGCCATGATCACTGTAATGGCCATCTGCCTCATATAGGTCGATTTCCCTGCCATATTTGGTCCTGTAATTAACAAAATATTTGTATTTTTATCCATGACAATATTATTAGATACAAATTCATTTGTAAGTACCTTTTCTACCACTGGATGTCTGCTATCTACTATACGTATTTCTCTTTCTGTATTTAAAATGGGACGTATATAATTGTTCTCTTCTGCCACAGTGGCAAATGCTTGCAAAACATCAATTTCACTAATCACCTTTGCTATATTTTGAAGTACTGGTATGTACTCTTTTATTCTATCACGAATTTGAATAAATAATTCATATTCTAGTTCAATAATTCGCTCTTCTGCATTTAAAATAAGAGCCTCTTTTTCTTTTAGAATAGGACTGATATATCTTTCACAATTACTTAGCGTTTGCTTTCTTTCATATCCATATTCCTCTTTTACTAAAGATGTACTTCCTTTCGATACCTCTATATAATATCCAAAAACACGATTATAGCCTACCTTTAAATTCTTAATACCTGTTTTTTCTCTTTCCTGATTTTCAAAATCAGCAACGAAATCCTTTCCCCCTTTTCTTAAATTCTTTAGTTCATCTAGCTCTTGATTAAAACCTTCTTTAATTAAATAGCCCTCTTTAATTGTAACAGGTGGTGTTTCATAAATACTCTTCTCAAGTAGATCATATAACTCTGGCAAAATTTCCATTTGTTTTTCATAATGTATTTTTTCTAAAATCTCTTTAATTTTAGGAAGAACTTTTAAAGAAGATTTTAATTGCAGTACATCTCTTCCATTTGCATTTCCAAAAGCAATTTTTCCACTTAATCTTTCTAAATCATAAACTTCTTGTAAACAATCAATCAAATCTGCTTTTAAAATAAATTCTTTTAAAAAAACATCGACCACATCATATCGATGATAGATTTCTTCTACATCAACTAATGGATTTTCAATATAAAACTTAAGCATTCTAGAACCCATAGCTGTCTTCGTTTTATCTAACAACCAAATTAATGAATAGTTTCTTTGTTTTAAACGAAGGGTTTCTGTTAATTCTAAATTTCTTTTCGTATGAATATTCATTTTTAAATAATTTTTATTTTCGCGAATCATCGCCTTTTGTAAATGCGATAAATCTCTTTTTTGGGTATCCAAAATATAGGTTAATAAATGTTTGAGTGTTTTTTGATAACGTTCATCTTCCAGATTTTCATAAATGTATTGGTATTTATTATTCTCTAAAATAAGATCACTAATCGTGACAGGGAGTCTAAACTGATTTTTTAAAAGCGATAAAATTCCTTTATCTACCTTATTTTCTAAAATAATCTCTTTAATACCTAAACTCACAATTGTTGAAATCAACAAGTTTTTGTTATGTGTTAAAAGCGTTACATTCATCTCTCCTGTTGATATATCCGCATAAGAAATTCCATAACAATAACCAAAATCAAGAACATTTCCTACATAATTATTTTCATAAGCAAGTAAAGATTCATCATTCATGATTGTCCCTTTACTTACAATTTGTGTAATCTCTCTTTTGACAATTCCCTTCGCATTCTTAGGATCTTCCATCTGCTCACAGATTCCTACTTTATATCCTTTTTCAACCATTTTCTCAATATATATATTTGCAGCATGGTAAGGAATACCGCACATTGGAATTTTTTCTTCTAAACCTGCATTCTTTCCTGTTAAAGTAAGTTCCAATTCACGAGATGCAAGTATAGCATCTTCGAAAAACATTTCATAAAAATCCCCTAAACGGAAAAATAATAGGATATCAGGATTTTTTTCTTTAATCTCTAAATATTGTCCCATCATAGGGGTTACTTTTGTTTTGTCTACATCGCACCTGTTCATTTTACTCCATCCCTTCACTACTAACATAGTTTTCTTTTTCTGTAAAACCTTTTCCTATTTTAGAAAAACTAGAAAAAATAGTAAATTTTAAAAATAAATTTTTTGACTACCTTCCATTCATCATCAAAAAAGGATTTATACCATTGTTTCTTTACTTTATAACTATTTGTTTTCCCTTTTAAACATGAATATAGTAAAAATTTTTTTCTAATCCTCTTTATTCATACTTTCTTCTTCAAATCTTTACTTTCTTTTCTATAGTTCATTAGAAATAAGAAAACAAATCATAACACGATTTTCTTTATAACATCACATTTCATTTATCAGTAAATAAATACTATATAATTCTTTTTTTCAAACTCTATTTCATTATAACATGTATATTTTAATATGGGAAGAAATGGAAGAAAAATTGATTCATTTATCATAAACATTTCTCCTGTTTAAAATAATTTTAAGCAGGAGAAAGAGATCGCTCTTCTTTTAGAAAAATAGTAAGTACATTAAATACAAAACGAATTAGTAATAAGATAAAATATTCACTAAAAATCATATTCTTTCATCTATATAGGATTTCGTAATTGAATTCTAAAACTTATTCTTCTAAATAGAAGTATATGTATTTCGCCTTAGAAAACAGAATTCCATAAATCATGGAAACACAATCACTTAATATAAAAAAAAGAAGAAATTACTTATTCGTTTAAACTACTTTGTAATTTCATTCTCATACAATTTTTGATAGACTACATTATTTGACAGTAATTCTTGGTGTGTTCCTTCGGCAGTGATTTTGCCATCTTCTACAAGCATAATTCGATCTGCATGAATAATGGTTGATAAACGATGAGCAATAATCATAATTGTATATTCTCCCTTTAAATTATCAATCGCTTTTTGTATGTCTCTTTGTGTTTCATTATCCAAAGCAGATGTTGCTTCATCAAAGAGAATGATCTTTGTTTTTTGAACAAAAGCTCTTGCAATAGCCAGTCTTTGTCTTTGACCCCCCGATAAGTTCGTTCCACCTTCACCTATAACCGTATCTATTCCATTTGGTAAGGTAGATACAAAAGAATATAAACAGGACTTTTTTAATGCCTCTACAATTTCTTCTTCCTTGACATCCTCTTTTACTAATTTAAAATTATCACGTATACTCATATTAAAAATATAAGGATTTTGACTAATAATAGTAATATTGTCACGTATAGAAGCTTCATCAAGAGTTTTAATATTTATATCATCGATCCATATTTCTCCATTTTCTATATCATAAAGTTTTCCTAAAAGATTGAACACAGTCGTTTTTCCAGCACCACTTTTTCCAACAAAAGCAACCGTTTGTCCTGCTTTTATATCAAAAGTCATTCCATTTAATACAGGATAATTTTTATAAGAAAAAGAAACATTTTTAAATGAGAAATTTCCTTCTAAATGCTCTAAATGTCTTGTACCAAAAATTTCTTTATGAAAGGCTTTATTTTCTAAAATGGATAAAGCTCGACCTGAGGAAATATTAAAATCTTTTACTTCATTAAGAAGCAAAGACACGTTTTCCATAAAATTGGTCATAATATTGGTTTTATAGGTAAAAAGTGCCACCGCCAAAGAAACACTCAGTTGTTCATTTTGAATTAAAAAGATAAGTAATATCACTAGTCCTAATGTTAAAATACTTGTAAGAAAATGAATACCTATATCATAGAGAACTTCTAAGTTTCGTTTCACGTGTTGCAAATCATTTTGCTTTGTAATCTCAGTCGATAATCGATTCATAAAGCTTTTTTTTGCAGATAAAATCTTAATATCTTTTTCTCCTCTTACTAATTCACCAATAAATCCAGAGACCCTGTCTTTTTGCTTTTTATATTTCACATCTTGTATTCCTATTTTTTTTGTTTTTATCAAATAAAGAAAAGTCAAAAGAAGTGCCACTATCAAATAATAAAGAAAAACGACTCGGTTAATCACAAATACAGAAATAAAAACACCTAAATAAGTAAATACTCTTGCTAAATATCCAATTCCTTTTGTAAAAAGTTCTGTTATTCTTTCTGTATCATGATTTAATCTTTCAATGAAGGTTCCCGTTCCATATTTTTCAATATCTTCCTGTTTTATTTTCAATATTTCTATTCCTAGCTCAATTTGAATATTTTTCATAGTTCCTCTTCGAAAAACATTACAAACTTTACCTATACAAGCATTATTTAAACTATTAAATATCTCAATACCACAGATAGCCACACTTATGAGTAGCAATTGATGGTATTCATTATTTGTGACTAAAACAATTTGTTTTGCAGCAAAAAGAGGCAAAAGAACACCTATACTAATTTGAATACAAGAAAGTAATAGTTCCAAAAGAAAAAACCACTTATATTGTTTTCCAAAGGAAAAAATTTTTTTCAAATGATAAACAGTCTCTTTCATATCCAACACACTTCTTTCTATTTTTAAATATTTGCTATTCTAAAAAACATTTCTAACAAATCAAATTTCTCAAGTCAAAAATAGCCTAAGTTATAAAAAAATTACACACTTTAAGGAGTACATTTTCTAATACTATGTAAAAAAATTAAATTTCTTGAAAAAAGAAAAAAGTTAGCTATACATTTAACTAACCATTAATATATCATATATCCATAGTTTTCACCAACTGTTTCGCGTCAAAATAATTCTTTTTATGTAACTATTCAGACTTACATACACTAAAATGAG
>CAJTSN010000052.1 GCA_910578745.1 uncultured Bacilli bacterium | reverse complement strand
AGCATTTTATAAATTGCCCTCATTTTAGTGTATGTAAGTCTGAATAGTTACAAATAGATAGAACATACACTGTTATTATCGAAATTAAAAAATACACTTTATCATCATTTATTGGAATAAAAAATGATCACATATTGAGTCATATGATTTATGAGTTCAACCTTTGAATGAAAATGGAATTGAAGGATGATGTTATCCATAAAAACCAGAACATTTTAATGTACTAGAAAAGATGGAATTTACTAAATAAAAAGTAGTATATTTAAATCTAAATATACCACTTTATTCATCGTCTAAAAAAATTTTTCTCTTTCTAGACTTAGGCATCTTTCTGTTTCATATCTTCTATCTTATCACTGATATCGGCTTTAAAAAATTTAATCGTTGCGATAATAATAACGGCAAGAGGAAAGGAAATCATAATACCAAAAATTCCCAATAATTTTCCTCCTACATATACCGATAAAATAACAATTAATGGATGGACATTATTCGTTTTTCCATAAACAAGTGGATTAATAACATATCCATCTACTAGTGATAAAATTGCAAATGTAATCACCGTTCGGATAAATAAGGCTGGACTAATTACAAAGGCTGTAACAGCGGCAACAACATTAGTAATCATTCCACCAAAATAAGGAATTAAAACGCCAATCATAGCAAGAACTCCTAGTAAAATTGCATTTGGATGTCCAATCACCAAGTAAGCAAGTGAATAT
Source organism: uncultured Bacilli bacterium (assembly GCA_910578745.1). Lineage (GTDB taxonomy): Bacteria > Bacillota_I > Bacilli_A > RF39 > UBA660 > CATOJL01. The sequence continues at coordinate 8,707 of CAJTSN010000052.1, read as the reverse complement.
TCAATGACCGTAATAATCATAACTTTTAAAATACCTACAAGATAACTTTTCATTTCTTTATCCAAAATACGAACATATTGATAAGAACGTTTTGATTTCTTCTTTAATAGTTTTTTTATCTTTTTTCGAATGTCTTCCATATCAACTAGAAGATAAATAGCGGCTGAAAAAGCAATGACTCCTGTTGCGATATAATCCATTGATACATTGATTACCTTAGTTACCCCATTCGTTGCATATTTTCCAACATTTTTAATAATATCATTAAACGTTGTCATTAATGTATCTTGTAAATTTCCAAATTCTATGTCACTATTCATAGAAAATTCTTTTACAAATGTAATTAGTGTATTTACAAGACTTATAATTTGATCAAATAATAAAGGGACAACAATTCCAACAAGAAGAGCCACAATTCCTAAAACAACAAATAGAACAACGCCAACGGCTACTGGTTTCGGTATTTTTTTATCCATTAAATATTTTAAAAATGGATATAAAGCGTACGCTACCACAAAAGCTAAGAAAAAGGGAAGCGTTATTTGTGAAATTTTTCCAATTACCCCCATCCAAAGATGTCCAGTATGATACATCAAATAAATGACAAGAGCAATCAAACCTACATTGATTAATTTAAAATCGATTCTGTTTTTTATCATTTTTTCCTACTTTCTAGCAAAATAGTAACAGGTCCATCGTTTGTAATACATACTTTCATATTTTCTCTAAAAATACCTGTTTCTACTTTACAAAATTTCTTTAATTCTAAATTAAATAAATCATATAATTTGCAAGCCTCTTCTTGATGCATACTCTCTTTATAACTCGGTCTATTTCCATGCGATGTATCTGCATAAAGCGTGAATTGTGAAACACTCAAAATATGACCTTCTACTTCTAAAATCGACTTGTTCATAACCCCATTTTCATCATCGAAAATACGTAAATTTACCACTTTATTTACTAAATAAAGAACATCTTTTTCTGTATCTTCCCGAGAAAATCCAACAAATAGAACCATTCCCTTTTCGATTTGTCCAACAATTTTTTCATTTACCTCTACACTAGACGCTAAACTTCTCTGTACTAAAACTCTCATTTCATACCTCTTTGTACAGCATAAATATCGGGTAAAGAACATATCTCATTTTCAAATTTTGTTATTTTCTCTTTATTTGTTGTCAAAACAGTTAAATCAAGGAGATTATAATCAGTTTTAGGAATGGTTTGCATATTTTGAACAGAGATCCCATTATTAGAAGCTACTTTCAAAATGGAAAGTAAAATATCCTCTTTTTTTGCCGCTTGAATCCAAAGACTACAAGGATATTTATTCTGTGTTTCGGTATTCCAATGAACTGCGATGGTCCTCTCCTCTATTTCTTTTACATTTGGACAATCTTTTCGATGTACACGAATTCCCGCTCCCTTTGTAATGTATCCTATGATTTCATCACCAGGAATTGGTTTACAACAAAGAGCAACATTGACTTTTATTTCATCTGCTCCCGAAACCAAGATATCCGTTTTTACACTTGGTGTTGCTATTGTATGATTTTGTGTCTTTTTTAGAATAAGTTCTTGTTGAGGCGTATTTCCATTTAAAACAAAGTTGATGATAGAGGCAAGTGTAATTTTATTGCTTCCAATGGCAATATAAAGTTCTTCGACACTGTCAATTTTAAGAAAAGAAAGGAGTTCTTTGCTATTTTCTTCTTTAAAAAATTCTGTAATACTGATTTTTTTTCTTCGCAACTCTTCTTTTAAGAGATCTTCTCCCCTTTTTAAATAGGTTTCTTTATCTACCTTATTGAGAAAAGCTCTAATTTTATTTTTTGCTTGACTTGTTTTCGCAATCAAGAGCCATTCATAATTAGGACCTGTACTACTTTTATTTGTATTAATTTTTACAATATCGTTATCTTTTAATTCGTAGTTTAATGGAACAATATTATTATTTACTATCGCTCCTACCATTTTATCCCCAATCGCACTATGGACACGATACGCAAAATCGATAGGGGTAGAACCTATAGGAAGTTCAACGACATCTCCATTTGGAGTAAACACATACACATTTTCTTTAAAACAATCATTTTTTACGGAGTTGACAAACTCTTCTTCTGTAATTTCTTCTTTTTGAAGTTCAATGAGCGAACGATAAAATTGTAATTTTTGTTCCATAACATTTTTCATCAATTTACTTACATCATTCGCATTATTTTCTTTGTAAGCCCAGTGAGAAGCGATTCCACGTTCCGCAATTTCATCCATTTCATATGTTCGAATTTGAATTTCATATAAAAGTCCATCTTCACCAAAAACCGTTGTATGTAGAGATTGATATAAATTTGTTTTCGGCATAGCAATGTAATCTTTAAAGCGTTTCGGAAGTGGTTTATATTTCGCATGAACAATTCCGAGAACCCGATAACATTCTTCCTCTGTATTGACATAAATACGTAGCGCTAAAATATCATAAATGTCACTAAATTTTTTTCCTTTATCTAGTTTTTTATAAATTCCATAGACACTTTTGGATCTTCCTTTGATTTCATGAGTAATTTTAGCTTCATGTAAAAGTTCTGAAACATGATCCATCATATTTTTTACTTCCCGATCTCGTTCTTCTTTGGAACGATTGAGTTGTTCTACAATAGAAAAATAGGCTTCTGGTTTTAAATAACGTAAACAAAGATCTTCTAATTCCCCTTTCATTTTGCTCATACCTAGACGATTAACAATAGGAATTAAAATTTCTTGTGTCTCTAAGGCAACCATTTTTTGTTTTTCTAAAGGCATTGCCCAAAGAGTTCTCATATTGTGAAGACGGCTCGCTAATTTCATAATGATGATACGTACATCTTCACATAGTCCTACAAAAATTTTACGTTGTAAACGTATTTTATCATTGCTTGTCATGTCAAAGGAAAGTCGATTGATACTTTGTAGTCCTGTCACTAAAGAAACAATTTCCTTAGAAAATACGCTTCCTAACTCTTCTTCTGTTTGTTTAGCATCTCCATAAACATCATGTAATAAAGAGGCACAAATGGTTTCGGTATCTGCTTTAATATCCGTTAAAATATAAGCAACTTGTAAAGGGTGTTCAATAAAATCTTCACCAGTTTTTCTCTTTTCTCCCAAATGATGTTGATAAGCATAATCGTAGGCTTTTTGAATTAATTCTAAATCTTCAGCATTTTGATTATATGTTTTTACAGTCGCAAGCAATTTTTCAATCGTTATTTTTGTTTCCTTATCCATTTTATGAATTGATCCCCTTTACTTTTAATTCTTCTTTTTCATCCATATCATACCATTTTTTCTTTGGTGGTTTCCCTACGGTTTTATTTTCTAACTTTTCCCATATAAAAGTTGCAACAAATAAAGAAGAATAAGAACCAGCAAGTAATCCAACAAGCATGGCAATATTAAAGGTTGCAATTTCACTACTTCCAAAAAGAATCAATGCAAGTATTGGAATAAGGGTCGTAAGCGATGTAAATATATTTCTAGGAAGTGTTCCTGTAATGCTTTCATCGACTGTTAATTTTAGTGCCTCTCTATCTTTAAAACGATTGTTATATTTATTTTTCTTGCGCTCACGAATGGCATCAAAAACGACAATAGTATCATTAATAGAGTAACCTAAAATAGATAAAATAGCAGCGATAAAAATTGTTGATACTTCTAATTTGAATATACTGAAGATAAAAACGACAATAAGAACATCATGTAGTAATGTAAGTATGCTCGCTAATGCATAGAAGAAAGTAAAGCGAATGGAGATATAGATAACAATTCCAATGATAGCAATGGCAAGTGAAAAAATTGCATTTTTTACTAAATCCTGCTTAACACGGTTTGATACAACACCTACATCAACAGAGGCGTCATATTTTTCTTTAAAATAGTTTCCTACGCTTGCAATTTCCTCTTCTTCTAAAATATTATCAAGTACAATCGTATAAGTATCTTCATTTTCTTTTGCGAATGACTCTAACTTATATTGCATCTTAGCAATGTCTTCTTCTATCTTATTTTCTGTAAGTGAATCCTTTGTTTTTAATGTAACCGAAGTCCCTCCACGAAAATCAATTCCTAAATTTAAACGATTCATTCCAAGAAAGATAGAACCTAGTACCAAACAAATACAAGTACAAAGGACAAACTTTGTTTTATGGTGAGCTAGAACACTTAATTTTTCTTTCTTCTTCACTCCTCCAATAAAGAAACCAATCTTATCATTAAAGCGATTGCTTTCTACAAATTTTGTAGTAATATATCGTGTAAATAGAACCATCACAAGCATTGTCACCACAATACTTATCATCAACATAGTTGCAAATCCTTTAATACTACTCTCTCCAAAGATAAATAAAATGATTGCCGCAATAAGGGTAGTTACATTCGCATCAATGACAGTAAGTAATGAGTTCTTGTTTCCTAAACGATAAGCTTCCTTTAATGATTTTCCACCACGAAGTTCATCTTTAATACGAGCAAAATTGATAACATTTGAATCAACCGCCATACCGATTCCTAAAATCATCGCAGCAATTCCTGGTAAAGTTAAAACGCCTCCAATGAGCCAAAAGAGTAAAAAACTTAAAAATGTATAAATAATTAAACTCAAAGATGCAAGAAATCCTGCAAAACGATAAGTAAGAATCATGACAATGATTACAAGCGTAAGTCCAATAACACCAGCTGTAAATGTCTTATTTAAAGAAGATTCTCCAAAAGAAGCATCTACCGTTTTTGAGGAAATCTCAGTAAGCTTTGTTGGTAAACTTCCAGAATTAATATTACTAACAAGTGTTTTTACTTCATCCGTTGTAAAGTTTCCTTGAATAATAACATCAGAGGAAAAAGCCTCTCCAACTCGAGCCGCAGATAAACATCGGCTTCCTTCACTTCCACAATTAGCGCCTTCTTTACTATAAGAATCTACGCCTTCTTCAAAATCAATCCAAATCACTATACTATTGTTGGTTTTTTTGCTTATTTCTTTCGTAACTTCATAAAATTTTGTTTTATCTTTCACTTGTAAAGATACCGCTGGTTTTCCTGTAGAGTCTGTCCCTACTTTCGCACTTTTAATTACATCAGCCGTCATTAAAAGATGATCTTCTGTATCTCGAAACGTCAATGATGCAACTTGGCTTAAGTTTTTTCGCGCTTCTTCAGGGCTTTTTACTCCTGCTAATTGAACTCGAATGCGATTTTCTCCTTCAATTTGAATAACAGGTTCACTTACTCCATATTCATCAATTCTTCTCGCAATGGTTTTATATGTACTATCCACCATATCGGAAGTAAGCTTCTCATCAGTTAAACTATCCACTTCGTAAAGGATTTCAAACCCTCCCTGTAAGTCAAGTCCAAATTTTAGATTTTTTGCAAGTAATGGTGCTAATCCAAAAACAGTACCTAATAATACAATAAGAATAACCCAATACTTAAATATTCCCTTTTTTCTTTCCTGTTTTTTCTTCATGTTACCTCTCCTCTTCGTTGAAATAAATTGTTCTATTTCTTCTATTCAGCTTTTCTTTTAAATAACCATCGATTTGTTCCTCTGATGCCCCCAAAACATCATTCACCATCTCATATAAAAGTAAATTTCTTGCCCTTACCCATTTTACTTCTTTTAAGTAGTTCCAAATATCCTCCTCTTTAATATAAGGATAGCCATTTCTTCGCATTTCTCTTCTTTTGGTGCGTAAAGCGGGTATCAATCTACGATATAAATCTTCTATCGTTTCAAACTCCAAATCCATAAAAAGCCTCCTAACTTTAATAAAATAATATTTATTTCATACAATTATTATATATGAAATCATTTTTTTTTTAAAGATTTTAAGGGTGATTAAATGAAAAAAAGTAAATTTATTCAGTCAACGATCATTTTAATGTTAGGTGGAATGATTACAAAAGTTCTTGGTATGCTTATTCGAATCATTACTTCTCGAACCATTGGGAAAACGGGAATGGGAATTTATAGTCTTTTATCTCCCACTTTTATGTTATTAATCACATTTGCCCAGCTTGGCTTTCCAGTCGCTATTTCTAAATTGGTTGCAGAAGATACCAAAAATAACAGAAAGTTAGTGCTAGGATTAATTCCCATTAGTTTATTTTTAAATATTTGTATTCTTATCCTCTTATTTAACATAGCGCCTTTCTTAAGTACATACCTTCTTCATGAAAAAAGATGTACTTATGCAATTATTTGTATGGGCTTTGTTCTTCCTTTTATCTCTATTTCTTCTATTCTTAGAGGATACTTTTTTGGAAAAGAACGTGTCATTCCGCATGTTTTATCTAATATTGTAGAAGATGTTTTACGTATTTTTATTCTAATTGTTTTTCTTCCTTTATTTTTGGAAAGAAGTATAGAAGCAGCCGTTTGTTTTCTTGTATTTTCAAATCTATTCTCAGAACTTGCTTCTATTTTTATTTTTTTAAGTTTGCTTCCAAAAAAAGGAATTTCTCTAAAAGACTTTAAGCCTAGCCGAAATAATATGAAAAGCATTTTTTCATTAAGCATTCCCTTGACAGGAAGCCGAATTATCGGCAATATTGGCTATTTTTTAGAACCGATTATCCTTACTTCTGTACTCACTTTTGTTGGTTACTCCAATTCCTATATTGTAGATGAATATGGTATTATTAGTGGCTTTGTTCTTCCAATTGTACTTCTTCCTTCTTTTTTTACAGGAGCCATTTCACAGGCGCTCCTTCCTGTTATCAGCAAATCCTATAGTAAAGGGGATAAAAAATATGCCCGTTTTAAAATAAAACAGGCCATCTTTCTTTCACTTTCTATTGGCATTTTATTTACCATTTTTTTAGAAGGCTATCCAGATTTTCTTTTACAATTCATGTACCATACAAAGGAAGGAAGCACTTATCTTCGCGTTTTGGCCCCTTTTTGTCTCCTTCATTATATTCAGGCTCCCATCGCTAGCAGTTTACAAGCAATTGGGAAAGCAAAAATAAGTATGAAAGCCACTTGTATTGGTACCATTTCAAGGATTGTATCCCTTCTTCTTTGTTCTTTTCTTCAAATTGGACTGTGGCCTATTATAATTGCAAATATCGTAAGCATGTTTCTTACAACGGGTTATGAAACAAAGAAATTATTACATTGTTTAAAATAGCACATATAGGTTTTAAAATTCACCTCATCTTCCATTCTTTTTTATTGACTATTCTTATACAACAACTTTACAAATGTCATAAATTTTATTTACTTTCATGTTCTTTACAATTTTATTTATTACTACTTATATTTTGAAGATATAAAATGCTTTTATCATCCAATCCTACGACTCGTAGAGTGACTTTTCTCTTCTACCATAGTATGATGAATAGAAGAAAGGACTTGGTTTTATGAGGCATTTTTTGATACAATACTATGTATGTATCCTACTCCTGTTATTTATTCTCTATAATTTTGTATTGAATCTATTTATCAAGGGACCACTATATGATTGGCTCATGTTAGTGGCTATTGTTGGAAATGCTTTCACCTTAACACAATTTAGGAAAAAAATAAAATATAAAGGTTCTGTTTGTCTTTGTTTTGTTCTTATTTGGTTATTTTCAAAAAACGTGTTACAATGTTTCTTTGCCATCTCTAATATTATAATACTTTGTATAACTGGATTTAAGGAAAGTAAAACTATGAAGATTATTACCATTTGCATATTTGCATTTCATACTATTTTTTTCCTACCTATTCTATTTTTATTTGCTCTTTGTTTTGGTACAGATCTCAGCAATGAAAATAATTCGGGTGCTATATACAAAGATACGCATTATTTATGTGAAAATCATTATGAAGCCTATATTTTTTCTCAAGGGGCTATGGACAAATTTCATTATGCCATTAGGATATCCTATGAAATTTTACGTATTGATGGTATGATCGATATTACTTATAGAAAAGAAAAGGAAATAAGCAAGCAAGAATATGAAAAGTATATAAAAAAGCATTCTTGTAATTTGGTGGGTGATAAAAATGAATTTACAAAAAATTTCTAATTTAATAAAAAAGAAAAGAAAGGAACTTGGGATGACCCAAGAAGAACTAGCAAGCAAACTTTTTGTTACCGAAAAAGCAATTTCTAGATGGGAAACAGGACGAGGATTTCCTGATATATCTTTATTACTCCCCTTAGCTGAACAACTTCAAATTGATGTGTCAGAATTACTCAATGGAGAAGAGAAAAATGATATAGAACGTTTGATTGAATATCACTCAATAACTCTTGAAAATAAATATAATATTGTACTAAAACTTATCATAGTACTTTATACTTTATCTCTTTTATCATTTCTAATCTATTTAAGATTTGAATATGATCCAAATATGGAACTACATTATTTCATCAGATTATTTTTTCTAATCATTTCTTGTCTATTTATTCTAATTGGTAAAAATATATATAATTCTCATTATGCAGAAAAATTAGAAAACAAGCAAAAAATTACAAAATTTTCACAGGGAATTATCTTTATCTATTATGTCATTTTTCTTTTTAATATGGTTTTATTTGCTAGATATACTACAATTCAAAGCTATAATGTAATCCCATTTCATTCCATAAATACAATTTTGAGTAGTGGAAATTTCTATGCTATTATAATTAATATCTTTGGAAATTTACTTATCTTTATGCCATTAGAATATTTC
>CAJTSN010000051.1:6049-9662 GCA_910578745.1 uncultured Bacilli bacterium | reverse complement strand
CTACCAATTTACTACTTTTGAAAGCAGAAATATAAGAAATTATAAAAATATATGTGAATATTCTTCAAAAATAAAAAAGGTATAAACACCTATAAATAAAGACAACTAGATTTAAAAACTTATAAAAAGTTACTTAAAAAATATAGTATTTTTTAAGAAAAAAAACATGACTGACCATTCTAGCCATTATTTATAGAAGTGGAAATAGCGTAGAAGAAGTTTCTAGATCAACATCGTAAGTTTATGATAAAGACTTGCCTAAATAGTAGGAAAAGGATAGAAGTTCGAATGAAATAAGAAAAAATATTGGATGTATGTTTTAAAAGCATATAAAAAAGAAATTTTTGTTATAGTGAATAAAGAAAGAAGTTTCAAATGGAAAAAGCCATGGTATAATAATGTTTAAGGAAGTGAAATTCATATGAAAACAGTGGTTGTTGGAATGTCTGGAGGGGTAGATAGTAGCGTATCTGCCTATTTATTAAAAGAACAAGGATATAAAGTGATAGGTCTATTTATGCGAAATTGGGATGCAAACATTAACAATGATATCTCTGGGAATCCTACCTTACAAGATGCAATTTGTCCACAAGAAAAAGACTATAACGATGCTTTAGCGGTATGTGAAAAGTTAGACATTCCGTTAAAAAGAGTGGATTTTATTAAAGAGTATTGGGACTATGTCTTTTCTTATTTCTTAGAAGAATTAAAAAAGGGAAGAACGCCAAACCCTGATATTATGTGCAATAAGTATATTAAATTTGATATGTTTTTGAAAAAAGCAGAGAGTTTGGGAGCCGATTTTATTGCAACAGGACATTTCGCACGTTTACAAGATGGCAAATTGCTAAGGGGAGTAGATGAAAATAAGGATCAAACTTATTTTTTATCACAAGTTTCTAAAGAAAAATTTGAACGTGTACTCTTCCCAGTTGGGAGTATGACAAAAAAAGAGATTCGAACTCTTGCTTCTTCTCTCGGTTTAATAACCGCTTCTAAAAAAGATTCGACAGGAATTTGTTTTATTGGAGAACGCCATTTTACACAATTTTTAGAGAATTATTTACCAAACATTCCAGGGGATATTATTGATATAGAAACTGGAAAAAAACTGGGTGAACATATAGGATTGATGTACTATACAATTGGACAGAGAAAAGGTTTGCAACTAGGAGGAGATACAGATAAAATATTTGTTGTTGGAAAAAATTTAGATAAAAATCATTTATATGTTGCTTATGGAGAGAATAATCCTTATCTTTTCTCAGATGCTTGTCTAATAGAAGAGGTGAACTTACTTACAGAGGAAGAAATCAGTACCTGTACAGCTAAATTTCGTTATCGTCAAAAAGATATTCCTGTTACTGTCAAAAAATGTGGAGAAGATTACTTAGTAACCTATGAAACAGCAAAAAGCGTTACTCCCGGACAAGCTTGTGTTTTATATGATAAAGAAGTCTGTCTTGGTGGAGGGATTATTAAAGAAGTCTATAAAAAGGGAGAAAAACTTTGGTATTTATAAATCACTTGGAAAAGAATTGATTCTAAAAAAATGGAAACGATTGAATCCAAATGATTTTCTACTAAGGGGAAGAAAAATGTACAACAAAAGAGTAAAATTTAGAATTTGACAAGTGAAAAGGATTATGATAATATAAACCCTCAAGAAAAGGGGGATTTTTTTATGGAACAAGAGGAAATGTGTTCGGTAATATGTGATGAGATTCTTAGTCAGTTTGATAGGGTTTTAGTCGGACAAAAAAAGGTAAAAAAGCTAGTAGCTTATTCTATACTTAGTAATTCAAATAGTCGAATTTTACTTACAGGAGGAACAGGTTATGGAAAAAGTACTTTATCTGATTTTTTAGCAACTCGTTTTAAAACAGTACGTATTTCTATGACTTCCGATTTACTGCCATGTGACCTACAAGAACTATTAAAAAGAAACACAGATTTAAGGCTCTTACAAATCGAGGAATTCAACCGCGCAAGTGAGCAAACCCAATCAGCGCTTATTGAACTTTTTTCAAAGGGACAAATGACAATTGACGGAAACATTTATTCTTTTCGTGATTTACATGATTTTTATGTCATTGCAACTCAAAATGATGAGGAAATTGCAGGAATGTTTCCTGTTCCTCTAGCAATGTATGATCGCTTTGATGTAAGTATTGCCTATGACGAATTATCTAGAGACGAAATGGAAGAAATTCTTTTTGGAAAACATTCATCAAATGAACAATTGCATCTACTGAGTTCTATGTTGGATAAAGTACAAAAAGCAGTGGATCAATTTCCAACGAATAAGATCGATCAAAATATGATGCTTACTATTTTTGAAAAAATAGATTCTCTAATGATTGACAATAAAAAATTATTTGTGGGTTCTAATGTAAGAGCGCATCTATTTGCTTTAAAACTCGTGAAATTAATGGCTCTAACTAATGGAAGGACATATCTTTTGCCTACAGATATCATTGATTTTATTGAATCTTTATATATGCATAGAATTAATCAAAATGTTGCTCAACTGAATGATGAAAAGGTAAAAGATTTATTTGCGGGAATAAAAGGAGAAATTAAAGAGATGCGACGAGAAAAATCTTTATTTGAAAAATCAAAAAGCTTTATAAAGAGCTTTAATCGGTAAAGAAGAATTTGATGGGGGTTTTATATGGATGATATAGAGATTGTTAAAAAAAATCTAGCTCTCCTAGAAAAAGAGGGAGATTTATATGATGCAATTGCCTTAAAAGAAAAAGTGAACCCAATAACATTTCCCTTTATTAGCTTCCATATGCTTCTTCTTTCTCGTATAATATTTTTTGGAATTTTATCAGGAGAAAAAATAATTAGACACTTCTCTCCTATAGAAAAGGTTAGAAAAGCACAACAAGAGATTCGGCAAATTTTAGGAGTCAATATAGATATTGTACGAAATAAGCCATTTTGTAATACGATACAATTAAAAAGTTTTAAAGAAATAGGAAGGGAAATGCTTAGAATAGAAAAAAAGCATCTTTCTATTCTTTATCAACAAGAAAATAGTTCAAAAGAAACTTATCTTCTTAATCTTAAAAAAATTTTACAATTTTGTGAGTTGTATTCTATCGAGGAAGTTTTCCTAAATAAAAAGGAAATTGAAACTTTATTTTTTGGTGTCCGTTTAGAAGAGTATCAAGAAGAACCTTTAGAAAATATCTTCGCTCTTTCTTCTTATGATGAAGCTTTATTGGTTCTAAACAAAAAAGATCTTTCTAAATTGATTCAAGAATTAGAAACTGTAAAGTTTGATAGAAATCAAATTTTCGAACTAGGAAAACAGATTCAAGATTTTCCAATCCAAAATGCCTTAGCCCAATTGATGAAGGATAAAGATTTAGAAACGTTTAAAAAAGTTGTTCATCAAAGACTTTCCTTATATTTGAATGAGGCTAGTGTATATAAAGATCGTACTTATGGAAAAGTTTTTGAGAAAATTTATGTAAATGAGGATCAAATCGGAATTTTATCTTATAATAAGGAAAGAAGTTTACATCGTAAGTCACAAATGAATTTCTATCAATATTTAAAAGTAAAAGATTATGATCAGTTACTTGAAAAAGTCAAAAAT
>CAJTSN010000051.1:0-6039 GCA_910578745.1 uncultured Bacilli bacterium | reverse complement strand
TATCTTTAGCTGCATTACATTTGTATTTATGTAATCAAAGAACAAAAACGGTCGATTGTATGGATGAAAGTAAAAGTTTTTTTGATACAATCTATGAAGATTGGAAAACAGGAAACTATAAAAAGTCAGAATTATATCAAGAGCAAAAAAAAGCAAAAAACAAAATAAATCGACGAACAGCAGCTATTACTTTAGCAATCATAGGAACTCTTTTCCAACTTATTGTTACTACGAGTTTTTCGATAGGACTTATTCAAGAATCTGTCTTCCATATGCAAGAATGCATCAATTCTAGAGAAATATGGGATATGCTTACAATGCCATATGAATATTATTGGAAAATAGAGAAATCTTTAATAGAAAACTTCCTAGGAACATTAAAAGAAAGAAATATTTTCACTAAAGAAAGAAGTGTTTCCATTACAGGCGATAGTTCTTCTTATCAAGAGCAAGATAAAGTGGTAGGCCATATATTTCCTAAAAATGCAGAAGAAGAAACAGAACTTCCAAAATATTATGCAACAGGTTATTCAAATAAGGCAACTTATAAAAAAGGAAAGATGGAGTTTGAACTAGTACAACCAACGATTTCCTTTAAAGAATTTCAAGATGTTCCAGTGGAATTTGAAGTGATGTATTGTATAAGTCAAGAGGAATTAGAAAAGATGGTTGTAAATCGAAAACTTGAACTTGTAAAAAACTTATATCCTGTGGGAGACAATTATGTTATAAGTGAAATTACAATTTTTGATAACTCAGATTCATCAAAAAAAGTAACGATTGACTCTCAAAGAGCTTCTCAGTGGGAAGGCGTGATTACTCCGCAGGAAAAAGAACTTCTCTTTTCTATGCATTCTCCAAAAATCATTTGCTCTTATGGAATGAGTTCGACTCCTACAAATCCATTTATGAATGTTTTAGAAGAAAAACCTTCTTATTCGACTCTTTCTTTAGATAAAAGAAAAGAAGCTGTAATAAGAGGACTTGGCTTATCCAATGATGCCTCTCTTGAAGAGATACTAAAAGCGATTCAAGAAAAAGAGTATTCTAAAACACCGATTCGAGATGCAGGATTATCCTTTAAAATAAAAAGGCTAACCGAAGAAGAATACATCGAAACCGTTGCTTCTTTAGACACACTCATATGTAATTTAGCGGCTTTCCTAGCTGTAGAGGCTTCCGATGAACTTACTTATGTTGTTGGATATGCTTATCAAGTAGAAGATTCTCATCGTATAGTAAGTGGTAACGCACATGCATGGACGATGAAGGAGGATGGACAGATTATAGATGTGACGCCATCGACTCTTTCTAAAAAGGAAGAAAGTCAATTTGAAGAACAACTCGACAAAATAATTCTATTTGCACTTCAGTACAAAATTCCTATGGCAACGGCTATGTTTTTCATTGGAACAGCTTTACATAAACGATATGGCAAAAAAGTAAAAGTCTCTTTGAAAGCAGAACAGGTTAAAAAAATCTTAGAAAAAGAAGACATTGGAAATACATATGCTCAAATTCAAGAAGTTTTATATGGTGGAGGAAATTGCGCGAAAAAACAGGATGTAGAGGGATGGATTACGACGATTGAAAACGAGTTCTATAGTTTTGATGTGCAAGATTTAAAAGAATTGAAACAAGAATTACAAGGAAAAATTGCGGATGGAGAAGAAAGAAGAAAAGCAGAAAACCTTCTTGATATGATTCCCTATATTAAAGAAAATGCTTCAGACTTACAAAAAAGACTTATTCTTAAAAAGAAATAAAATTTTTTAAAAGAGAAAAAATAGTTGAAACCTCTTTAAAAAAAGAAATATGGAGTTTTTTGTCTAAAAATTTGATTTTACCTTTTCTCTATACTTGCTAAATAAGAAGGGGAGTGGTAAAATGATAATAGGAGGTTGCAGCAGATGGAAAAACTAAATGAGATTTTACGAGAACTTGGAATTTCAAAAGTTAAATTAGCAAAATATCTAGGCGTATCTAGACAAATGATTTATAATTATCTAGAACTAGATGATATCAATAAATGGCCAAAGGAAAAGAAGGTACTTTTACTTAATTTATTAAATATTAAATCCGTAGATGAAATGGAAACAATTAAGGTCGATACCGATTATATTATGCAAGTAGAAGCAAATATCAATGCTTTATTTAATGAAGAGGCAACTTCTTCTGAAAGTGCAGATATTTATCAAGGTTTATCTACAAAAAATAAAGAACTTTTAGCAAATATCATTGATCTTATCAAAGAAGACTTAGAAGATGATGCAGATACAGAGGCGTACTATAAATATCTTTATTTATCAAATTTTATTCAAGCGATGATTACGTCTAGAGAACTTAAATATATTTTAGGATATGTCGCTAAAGCCGCAGGCTTTGTAAAACCACTTGATTTTGTTTTTAATGAAGAAGAACAATTTCGTTTTGAAAGCATTATGTTTTCAGCAATGATTTTATATAATGGAAGGGGAGTTTCTACTTCAAAAATTGCAGAATCCCACAAACGTTTTGAAGAACAAATCGAGCATAAAATGGAAGATAAATTAAGTCGTACGATGGAGTTAAATACAATCAAAGCCCAAGCACTAAAAGAACTTGGATATACAGCAATTACAGAGGAAAATGCAGCTGAGGTTTTAGCAAAGATTACAGAAATAGAAGTTCGAACTGTCACTTAAAAAATAGGGGAAAGTCCCCTATTTCTTTTACGTATTCTAAACGATTTTTTAACCACTAGGTGGATTATTATCCATCTCATTTCTTTAAAATTACTTATTTTAGACATACTAAAATAGAAAGAAGAAACGTTTTTATGGATCAATTATAGAATAAATCTTGTACAAATACAAACCTTAAAAAGGACTTAATTTCATATATATAAACAAAAACTTTATGATTTACTAGAATTAGTATAAATAGAATTTTGGGAAATCATACATGTAGAAATCTCTTTTTATAGAGAAATCTCTTACTTAGAAAAAGAATTTATAAAAAACCTATAATATATATTATGTTAACTAATAAAAATTTCTTTTTAAAAATTGTTGTATAGTTTTTATCGTTTTGGTTATTCTATAAATGGGTGATCAAAATGAAAAAGAAAGAAACTATGAAATCAAACAAACAAATGACAGATAGTTGTAATAAGTCGAACGTTTCTAATAAGTCAAATTCAAAGATGACGAATAAAGCTTCAAAAAACATAGGTTTTGAAAATGAGGCTTCTTCTTTTGAAGTAGACCATGATAATAATGATTCGTTCAAACTTAGATAACCCAAAATAAGAAAAAAGTAGACTCCCTACTCTTTTCTTTTTATATGGATAAAAGAATGTGACTTAGAAACATAAAACACATACCAAAAATGAAATAAAAGAGTGTTTTTTTATAATTTTGATAAGAAAGGGAAGTTGGTAACAATTCTTTACTACTAATTGTAATCATGATACCTGCAATCATGCTATATAAAAAGCCCATAAAGATATCATTTGTTACATTTTTTAGGAATAAAAAAGCAAGAATCGCCCCTAATACTTCAGATAAACCAGAAACCATTGTATAAAGAAAGGCTTTTCCTTTCTTCTTTGTTGCATAATAAATTGGAATTGAGATAGAAATTCCTTCAGGAATGTTATGTAAGGCAATTGCTAATGTAAGTTTTAATCCTAAATGAAAATTATTTTCGCAGGAGATATAAGTTGCTATTCCTTCAGGAATATTATGAAGAATAATAGCTACCATAGAAATAATCCCTATTTTATATAAAGAAGAACTCTTTTCCAATTTCGTAACTTTTTCTTCGATAAAATTGGAAAGAACAATTCCAACATTGATTCCTATTAATAAGACACATACTAAAGGAAAGGTTGGAAGATATTTTTTTAAAGTAGAAAAAGACTCAGGGATAAGATCAATAAGAGAGACACAAATCATGACTCCAGCCGCAAAGGCTAAGGAAGCAATTAAAATTCCCTCCCCTTTTTCCTTTTTTCTAAAGATAAGTAAAGAACCTAGCATGGTAGAAGTCCCTGCTAAAAATGTCATTAAAAAAGAAGTTGAAAACATGTTATCACCAGTACAAGCGTATGGGAAAAAAGGAAAAATATACCTATTTAAGTGAATCAAGACCTCTTGAAACAAAAAAAGGGGCTGTCGAAAGTTAAATCATTATACTTTTATCCCAATGAATGATTTATATTTTAAGTATTGTGGAGAATATCCGAAAAACGAATGTAATGATTCTGGTTATGGTATATATATAAATTATAAATATATGGAAAAACATAACATAGGAAATTATGTTAAATTTCAATCATGGAATGGTGAATCAAGTGGAAAATCGTCCCAACTATTTTATACATTATTAAATCTTGAATACGAGTTATTGAAAGAACAAGCGAGGAGAGATTTCCTTTTCCAAAACAAAAAAAGAAAAAGAACTGTTAAAAGGGAATTATTTAACTTTCGACAGTCCCTTTTACTAGAAAAATAGGTGTTTAATAATTTAACCTAATCTTTCCCAAATATTAACAGCTAGATATGGTGGAAGAGTAGATACACTATGATTATGTGAATTCAAACTATGTGTATGTCCATTTCCCCCACCTACAAATGATGAACGAATTCCTGTCCCATAACCTACATTACTACTTTGATAACTAACTGCTCTTTCTGTCCAAGAAGCAGCTGATCCTGAAATATTATATCCTTGAATACTATGTTGATGACTAGGAATTTGGTCGATTGTTAATACAGTACTTCCTGTTGTCCCTGTTGCATTCGTAGTAGTTGCTACAGTAGCTCCCCCAGTTGAATCTATCCCATAAGAATTTCCTGCACCCACTAAAAAGCGATCTTGAATTTGCCGCCAAGTTCCACCAAGTAGAGTAGATGGATTTATAGAACTTGTTGATATATAAATAGAGCCGATTGGATATATTATATTGATTATGTCTTGGGCATTGGCTACCCCTCCATCAATTAATGATAAGGATTTAACAATCAGATTGCCTTCTCCATCTAAGCTGAATTTATTATTTTTAGAAATTAAACTATCTATGGCTACATCATTTATTTCTAAATTTAATTTATCCCCTTTTTTTGTAAATGCATCTTTAAAATAAATATCCTCCATTGAAAAATCTCCATAATTCGTTTCATTCATAATTTAATAACCTCTCTTTCTTATTTTCCTATTTCTCTAGATTTATTATTTTGAAAGAGTTTACACCCTTTCATTATATTCCTCACTCAAATCATTTTTTTGAAGTCTAAATTCTAAAATTTTAAAAAAATAACTACTATGAAAACAAAAACAATGCAAAAATCCCCTTATCTTATTATTAATTCTTATCTTGAATGAATTTTATTTGGATTATCTTCAATTAATTCCTTATTCCAGTTATATAAATAATTTGCATTGTGGGCTAGTATTGATTTTTATTTAATATAACACTCAATAGCATCGATTTCTTTTCCAATCATTCCTGCATAACCATTATAATCGTAAATATCGTATCGTCCTTTAATCCATGGTAGCCAGTTTCCTCCTTTGATGTGAGCTCTATAAGTAGCACTTCCATATTCTGACCATATCGCAATCGCATCCATGCTTTTTCCTTTCAGTCCCGCATACTCACTATCTTTAGAGCCAAAAGCTCCATCTATGACTTCATCAAGCCATGTGCCATTCTTGATATGTGCTCTTAGTTTCGTTTTTCCTCCACCATACGTTACCAATTGAAATCCTCCCACTGCTTCACCAAAAATTCCAGCATAGTCTTCTACATTTTTTACTTTAGGAAGCCATTCTTTTCTTACGTTATTCCATACACGGTATTCACAATCGATTTTTGCATTTTCTGGTAAATCGGAATTTAAATAAGGGGTTGGATTCATTCGTTTGTTGTTTTTTTGTACTTCAAAATGTAGATGCACCCCATATGCATTTCCACTATCCCCCATTTTACCAATCGTTTGTCCTTTTTCTACATATTCTCCCTTTTTAACATAGACTTCCGATAAATGTGCATAT
>CAJTSN010000050.1 GCA_910578745.1 uncultured Bacilli bacterium | reverse complement strand
GTCAATTGCAGGAGTAAATGGAACAGGAGAAACAACCTGTCCAACGTGTGAGAGTCAAGGGTATTGGAAGGTATACGAATTTGAAGATTTAGAGGCAACATGTTCACGTAAATCAGGAGAATGTAAGCCAAATAGTTGGTTTTCAGCTTCCTCTGTAACGACTAAAAGCTGTGGAAAGGAATGTCTAGAATATACTTCAGAGAATAATACCTATTTAACAGCAGATATAGAGTTAAATTATAAAGAAATTTTAGGAATAAACGTAGATATAAAGTGTATTAGTACTGCTTGTATAAGAGAATCTACTCAGAAAAGTGAAGCTGGTGGAGCAGATAAGACGACTTCCGCAAGATATTTTAGTGCAGGATATGGATATGGTTTTCGTGTTGGTCTTAATGGATATGTAATTCGTGGAACAGGAGAAAATTATAATGTTCATATGATTCATAACTATCTTAATTCTTCAAAACTAGAAGTCACCTTTTCCAGTGGAACAGATCTTGTTACATCTGTAAATAGTCCAATAGAACTTAAAGGAACATCATATAAGTTATCAGGTTACATCATTTATCGATAGGTTTTTATTGAAAAAAGGTACTATAATTAATATAAATAGATTTAGATGTTGCTTATTTGAGAGATATAATGCATCTATTTATAAGGATTTTTACGATATTAAAAAACTTAAGAAAAAAATAAATTCTTAAGTTTTTTAATATTTAATATAAAAAAGACCCAAGGGGTCTATACAAATAAAATGACACAAATACCAGCAAGTAAACAATACCAAACGAAGTACATTAATTTTCCATTTTTAACTACATCTTTAAACCATTTTGTACTAAAATAAGTGATTATACAAGATACAATGGCACCAACGATATAATATATCCAGATCGTAGAACTAATATTTGTTTCTACTAAGTCTTTTACACCTAAGACCATAGTGGCTAAACTAATAGGAATATATAACATAAATGAATATTTGAATGCCACATCTCTTTTTAAACCTTGTTGCATCCCTCCCACTAAAGTAGCGCCACTTCGACTAATACCGGGGAAAAGAGCAAGCACTTGAAATAATCCTATAATAATTGCATTTGTAACACTAATGTTTCCATCTTCTTTTTTTCCTTTATAATCTTTTACTAAAAATAAGAATAAGGCAGTAACTAAGAGTGCAAATCCAACAATTTTGACCCCTCCTAGTACAGTTTCAATTTTATCTTTTAATAAAAGTCCTGCGATTCCTGCTGGTACAGAACCAATAACAATCAACCAAGCATATCTAAAATTGGTATAATATTTTTCTTCCTTTGTTTTTATATAAAGAAAAAAATCCTTTATTATTTCCATTAAATCTTTTCTAAATACAAGTAATATCGCAATTAAACTACCAAAGTTAACAATAATTTCAAAATTTAAATCATTTAATACGTTATCATGTAATAAAGTCTTAAAAATAACAAGATGTCCGCTCGATGAAACAGGAATTGGTTCTGTCAATCCTTGAATAAAACCTAAAAATACATATTTCATCAAATCAATAAAATTCATACAATCACCCTACTGTAATTATACACGAACTTTTTAAAATAATAAATAAAAACGAAAGATAAAAATAAAATTTAATAGGTGGTAAAATGATACACATTGTTCCTTTCTTAACAGGTTTTGGTTTCGCACTTATTGGTTCTTTATATATAATAAGTTACCTAAATTTGATGACAATAGGGTATAATTTTTTAGATTATGTAAAATTTATAATTAGTAAAGTAGAATGTTGGAACTTGGTATTCGGTTTTATTTTAATTTGGATTTCAATCGGGAAGGAGAATTATAAAAAATGAATTATGTTTATGATATTTTACTGAATTTTAAGGAGGATTTTATAGATTTTTATGATTGGAATACACGTGATGGATTAGATCATATAAGGAAAATACCTATTTTTAAGGTAGAAACAAAAGTGCTTAGAGATTTTATAGATTATTCTATAGAATTAGACAGGTCAGAACTTGAAAAAATTGAAAATCAAACAGAAATTTTTTTAGGTAGAAAAGTGAAAAACATTCGCTATGCTTGTTTACTAACCGATTCTAGGAAAGTCCTTGCTCTTAAGTTGAAAGATAAAAAAATGTATATTAGTGACTTATTGTTAGATGAAGAGGACTCTTCACTCGATATGACATCATTGCTACCATTATGGGATTTAAAATACCAAAAACTAGAAAAACGGGAAACAAATTGTTTTAAAACGAGAAAACAACTTGCTTTTGAAAAAAGTTTATATTTGGAGTTGCAGAAGTTGATGAATGAAAACAATTTATCAAAATTAAAATATATTTATTATGAATGTTTTGATGAAAAGGAGGAGAAAAAAGAAGTCATGCTTCATAAAATCAATTTAGAATTAAAAGAAAATTTTTCTAATTTTTCTAAAAAGATAGATCATTTATTAAAAATAACAAATACCGTGATTTAATGTATATTTATATGAATATGGAAAATAATAGAAAAAGAGGAGGAAATATATGAAAAAGCTAGTATCAATTCTTTGTATTATCACGCTTTTAACAGGATGTTCTTGTAGTGCGAAATTAACAAAAGATACACCAACTACGAAGGTGGAACATTTCTTCAATGATTATCAAACGTTAGATAGTGATGTTTTAACACAATTAGATGCTGTAGTAGATAGAGAAACTTCCTTTACAGACGAACATAAGAAAATGTATAGAGATATTATGAAAAAACATTATCAGGGATTAACTTATGAAATTAAAGATGAGGTAATTGATGGAGATAATGCAACTGTTACAGTTGAAATAGAAGTAAAGGATTATTCAAAAGTGATGGAAGAAGCAAATACTTATTTAAAAGAACATCCAAATGAGTTTAATGATGCAACCGGAAATTATGATGTTAATTTATTTAATAAATATCGTTTAGAGCAATTAGAAAAGGCCAAAGACAAAGTAAAATATACACTAAATCTGACACTTACAAAGGTGGATGAGGAATGGAAACTTGATAAGCTAAATGATATTGATGAAAGTAAGATTCATGGAATATATAATTATTAAATAAAACTCGTAATCCCAATCACTATTTTTTAAGGATAGTTGAAAAGGAAAACGAGTTTTTTTAACTAAGAACTTCTTTTAAAATTTAAACTTTGTAGTATAATAAGTAGCACTAGGAATGAGGAAGGGATAGTATAGAAAAAGCGATACAATCTTTATATTTTGATAATAGTTGTAGGAAGGTAAGTTTAATTCCATAGATACGTGTTACTTATTTACAAATGAGAATATGAGTGGGTATATGGAAAGCCTAGAAAATAAGGAAGTATTGTCAGTAGCAGGAAGTGGAGATTTCTATTTTAATGCCTTGTTATATGGTGCTACTTCAGTGGATTTATTTGATATTAACTATTTAACTAAATTTCTTATTTGTTTAAAAAGATGTGCTATCGAACAAATGGACTATGATACATTCTTATCTTTTTTAGGATTAAATCGTCTGGAGGAAATTTTCTCCTACGCTTCTTTTAAAAAAATATGTTCTTGTTTTGATGAAGAATTATATACATTTTGGGCAGATATTTATGATTTGGCTTATCATGATGGCTATGCCATCTATACATCAAATTTAATTACAAATTTTGGATGTTCTAAGAGAGAAATCATCGAGGCCAATCCTTATTTGATAAAGGAAAATTAGAATCGATTAAAACAAATATTACTTGAAACAGAACCGATTTCTTTTCTTCATACAGACATAAACGAACTACACGAGAAAATAACAAAGAAGTATGACGTCATGTATTTTTCTAATATAAATATTTATCAAAGAAACACAACTTATTTAAAGCAAATAAAAAGGTTAAGTCAATTTGTAAAAGAGGAAGGTCTTCTTTATTTTGCCTATCTTCATCATTATCCATATTCGTTTCAGAGTCAATTTTATGATGCCTTATTAAAAAGCAAGAAATATACGGCAAAGTGTTTACTTGGAAAATCGACCTCTCGAAAAGATAAAATTTATATTTATAAAAAACAATGATTATTTAATAGAAAGTAAGGTTGTAAATAAAAAAATTCTGTAAAGGTTGTGTATTTTATTTGTAAAGAATAGGTGGAATTTTCTTGAATAAAAAAAAGATATATGTTATTCTTTAATAGAGTAGATAAGGAGTATGGATATGAAGAATAAAAAGAGTTTTATTTTATTAATTCTAATGTTGTTTTTAACAACAGGTTGTGTTAGAGAGAATATAGATCTTACCATAAATAAAGATAAAAGCATGAATCTTTCTATGGATATGGGTCTATCAAAAACATTTTTAGAAGCGTATAATCAAGAAAATGGCGCAGCCGATGGAGCATTGGATCTTTTTGATATGGATGATAAAGAGATTGAAGAGATGAAGAAAAAGGGAGTTTCAGTAGAAAAATATGATGATGGTTCCTATACAGGAATAAAAGCAAAATTAAAGATAAAGAATATTGATAGTATTAGTACAACAAAAGAAGTTGATGGAGATTTAGAATCGATTGTTGGCTTTGCTGATATAGAAAAAGAAGAGACAGAAGAGCAAGAAACAGAAGAAACGTTTTTGTTTACTGTAAAGAAGGGTTTCTTTAAAAATGAGTATAGGGCGAGATTAAATTCTTCTATGTCAGATGAAATAAAAGATATGACAGATACTTATGTACCAGATAGTGATGCTACTATAAATAATGGAACCACAGGAAATAACAGCAATAATATAACAAGTGGTGGAAATACATCAACAGGTATAATGGATGATTTTGATCCTTCTATTTTAGCAAGTGGAATGGATTTACGTTTTACTGTAAATTTACCATATAAAGCACTCAGTCATAATGCACCGACTGTTGAAAATGATGGAAAGAAACTCTCTTGGAATTTGATGAGTGCGGATAATGCAATTGAATTTTCTTTTGAACTTTATAATATGAAAAATATTTATCTTCTAGGTGGAGGAATCGTACTTATCGTTCTTCTCTTAATTGTAGGAATCGTACTTTTCACAAGAAAAAAAGGAAATAAAAACTTATCTGAGGATAAAACAAGCATAGATAGAGGAATGAAGGAGTCTTATCCAGCAGTGACAAATATGATTGGACCAATGCCAACAAGTGAAAATCAAACCCAACAAGTAGCGAGAGTACAATCTGTGCCTGTAACGACAAAACCAGTTTTGCAACCAAATCCAATCACACCGACTCCACAACCAATTGGACAGACTATGCAACAAACGTCGCAAAGTGCTTTAAATGCACAGGTGCAACAGCGTCCAATGACACAAACAGTAAATCAATCAATGCCAAATAATCAGAATGTAGGAAATCCATTCGTACAAACAGAAGGTATTCGTGGGCAAGGACAGATGAATTATAATCAAAATGGAGTAGGCGTACCGACAATGAATACACAGGCGAATGTTGGACAACAACCCGTTTCTATGAACAGTCAACAACCTATGAATCCGTCTTTAACAGCAAATGGACAAGTTGGACAAGCATTTCCTAGTCAAGTTTTTAATTCAAATGGACAAAATAGACAAGTACCAACAAATAGTCAAACTATGAATCAACCAATGTCTATGAATAGTCAACCCCAACAGAATACAACATTGAATGGACAATCACAGACAAATGCAAATCCAACCGATATTTTTGGTCAAAACAATTCTTTTCAGTAAGAAGAATAGAACATAGAAGGACATATTTTGTCCTTTTTTTCATACCTTTATAATAGGTGATAAAGTGAAAAAAGTATTTTTGGTATTTATTTTAGTTTTACTTTCAACAAAAATAAGCACGGTTTATGCCGTTTCTACTTCGGCAACTTCAGCTATTTTAATGGATATGGATGGAGGACGTATTTTATATGCAGAAGATATTCATAATCAAAGAAGTGTAGCATCGATTTCTAAAGTAATGACAGCTATTGTATCTATAGAAAATAAAAATATTGAGGATAAGGTAACGATTGGGGAAGAAATTAAAACCGCCTATGGTTCAGGTATATATATTAAACAAGGGGAAGAACTGACAATGAAAGACTTATTATATGGACTTATGTTAAGGAGTGGGAATGACGCAGCCTTAGCGATTGCTCATCATACTTCGGGAAGTGTCGATAAATTTGTTCTTAAAATGAATGAGAAAGCCAAACAAATTGGCATGACAAATTCACAGTTTAATAATCCAAGCGGATTAGATCAAGAAAAAGGCAATTATTCAACCGCCTACGATATGGCGCTTTTAATGAAATATGCTTATCAAAATGAAACGTTTAAAACAATTATGGGAACCAAACAATATCAATTAACAACCAATAAAAATGTATATCGTTGGACAAATAAGAACAAACTGTTAACTATGTATAAATATACAACAGGGGGAAAGACAGGTTTCACAGAAAAAGCAAGAAGGACACTCATTACAACCGCTAGCAAAGATGGTCTAAATTTAGTAGTCGTTACTTTAAATGATGGAAATGATTGGCAAGATCACATGAATTTGTTTGACTATGGTTTTGCTACATACAAGGCTTATGAACTGATTAAGGAAGGGAATATCCAAATTTATGATGAAGTCTATTATGAAGATTATGATTTGTATGTAAAAGAACCATTTAAATATGCCTTAACAGAAGAAGAACGAGAACAAATCATACTTAAATTTGAACTTGAAAAAGCTAGAATTATCGAAAATGATAGTGTTGTTGGAAAGGTAAAAATCTTTTTAGGGGATGAAGAAATTGGTGTGCGTGATATTTTCGTAAGAGAAAAAGAAATAGAACAGAAAAAAAGCAATTTTCAAAAATTGATAGAATGGTTTAAAAAATTATGGTAAATAAAATATGGGCATTTTTTATTATCAGTGGTATTTTCTTTTGTATTGTAACTGGTAATTTGCAAGTATTGAATGAAGAAATTTTATTAAGTGCAGATACTGCTTTTGGAATGATTTTAAAAATATTTCCAGTTATGGCACTTTGGCTTGGAATTATGAAAATAGCAGAAGATGCAGGTCTACTTAAAAAGTTATCTCAAAAAATCGCTTGTATTCTTAAATATCTATTTCCAGAAATTCCAAAAAATCATGAATCATTAAGTTATATTGCATCGAATGTTATTTGTAATATGTTTGGTCTTGGCAATGCAGCAACTCCTTTTGGTTTAAAGGCTATGCAATCTTTACAAACCTTAAACGATAAAAAGGATACCGCAAGTAAGAGCATGATTACTTTTTTAGTTTTAAATACGAGTGGACTTACTTTAATTCCAACAACTATTTTATCTCTTCGAATGCTTCATAAAAGCGTAGAACCAACAACGATTGTTCTTCCTTGCTTAATTGCAACCTTTGTATCCACCTTTGTAGGACTTTTATGTAATTATTTTCTTTCAAGGAGGCATTAAATGCAATTTATATCCAATTTGATTATTCCATGTATGGTGGCATGCGTCCTTATTTATGGAGGAGTAAAAAAAGTAGATGTGTATGATTCCTTTACAGAGGGCGCTAAAGAAAGTTTTCCCATGATTTTAACAATGTTTCCTTCTATGCTAGCTATGGTATTTGGGGTCAATATTTTTATTAAAAGTGGCTTCTTAGAATTTTGCTTATCTTTTATGAATCCGATTCTTTCTTTTTTACAAGTTCCTATTGAAATTTTAACCCTTTCTATTATGCGTCCTATTTCAGGTTCTTCAGCATTAGCTCTTTTAAACACGATTTTAGAAACATTCGGACCCGATAGTTTCTCAGGTTTTTTAGCTTCCATTATTCAAGGATCTACAGATACAACTTTTTATGTTTTGACCTTATATTTTGGAAGTATTGGAATAAAAAAAATAAGGTATTCTCTTATTGCTGGATTAATGGCTGATTTCGCTGGCATAGTCGCTGCATTTCTTGTTGCTCACTTCTTTTTTTAGCCTTGAAAAAAAGAAAATGAAATGTTAAAATATTGATGATGTGGTGATATATATGAACAAAAAAGAAGATTCTTACAAACAGAAGGTAGAAGAATTAAAGAAAAAGAGCCAAGCGGCATTTGATAAAAAAAAAGAAGAAGTCTTTAATCAAGTAGAGATTAGGAAACCTAATAAAAAGGAAGAGAGAAAAAAAAGAAAAATGAGTAAGCCTCTTCGTTCAGAACTAAAGGAAGAATGTTCTAACATAAGAAAAAAATTTGCTTCTTTATCCATAGCGTTTACAGAGATGGAATTGACACTTCAAGTTTGTATTATTGTTCCTATACTTTTAATACTTCTTCTTGTATATAGTCAACTTCTCCATCATTAAGTCAAAAATATAAGTTTGTATCGTAACAAGAAATTTTAATTTCAAGATACTTGAGATATATAGACAAATATAAGTATGGATTGTTTAAAAGGCAAATACCATTATGATTTTGAAAGAAACTTTATCAAATAAAAAACAAGTATACAGAATTTTGTAGTTGAAACAATATTTCTATTGAATTGATATAAAAACGCTTTGATAAGCAAGCGTTTTCTTTTTATACTTTCGAGATATTTATATAAGGCAGATTTATATTCTTAAAATTATATACAACAAACAGAAAAATGATTTTAAGGACTATTATAACGAAAAAAAGAGCTATCATTTTGATAGTCTTACAGAAGCCCAATATCATTTCCATAACTTTTTTAAAAGTTTCTCTTCAAATTTTTTTATTGACTGTTTTGTATTTATCAAGTATCTACAATTTATTTCATTTTTGTTTTCTATTTTATCTTTTAAAATTCCAAAGTTATTTTCGATTACTTTCTTTGATGGACTATTCCAATCATAACAAGTTATCATAACTTCTTCTATTCCAAATTCTAGACATTTTTTTATAAGTAAATGACATGCAATTGTACCATAGCCTTGATTTCTATACTTTGGATGTATTGAATAGCTAATATGTCCTCCATACATTCTAAATTTTTCATCTACTTCAGGGTTTATATTAAAAGTACATAATCCAATTATTTTATTATTGTCAATTATCCAACAAAAATTGTTGAATACTCCATTTGTACCGATTCCTTTTCTATGTTCTTCCCAAACTCTTAAATGTTCTTTATAGTTTTCTCTTGAAACTGCGTGATAGTTTGGAAACATTTTTTTGTATTCTTCTACATATTCATCAAGCATATTGACATCTTCAAAACTTGGATATTTTAGATATGTTGTTTTTAGTTTGGTTTTCATGTGATTTCACCTTTTTAGATTCTTTTTAAGCATCTATTATACCATGGTCGTGTCTTTTTTAGTAACACTGGACAATATGCTAAATCTTTCTATTTTTTATGGAAAAAGCGAAAGATTGGATTTTAACAATTCGGAAATGTGTTAAAGTCCCGAGTTTTGTAGTTCAAAAATCGAAAAATCATCAATTTTCTTTTTATTTATAGGATTTTTGAGGATTTTTACTTTTCATAACGTATACGTATATCAAATTATAATTTAATGGAGACTATATCTTTTTTTAATCCAGTAATTCCCGAGTTTTGTATATTTTTACAACTACAAAACTCAGGTATCATAATACTCCTTATTATTGTGATTCTTATCATGTTAATAAAAATAGTACCAACTGCAAAGTGGTACTAAAACCAAAACTTTTGGGATAGTACCTAACTCGTCAAAACTAGGTATTCCCTTTTTTATTGTATGAAATTTCTTTCATCTATGTATATAATAATCTATTTTGCTAATAAACTCAACCATTTTCTAAAATATAATTTATTTTCTTTTTTGTTGTCATCACTAGAAATACTTACTTCATTAAATGAGGCAAGTATAATATTTTGAATTTCCTGTGGTAATAGATTTTTCTGTATTAAAGCATAAATTATCTCTTTATAACAATGCATTTTATTGGTCGTTTCTACCAAATCCTCAATAAGTTTTTTTATTACTATATCTTTATTACTTGTAAGCACATCTACTTTTACATCTCTCACTTGATTTTCACCATTAGTACATGTTATGTTATATGCTTCATTTATAATACAATCTCTAGTTAATCCATTCGATTCAGTTACCCTATAATTTTTTGACATAAATATAAACCCTCCAATCTGATTGTTATTTTATATCAAAATAGTATTTTTGTCAATTTCATGGTATAAATTATAGATACCTCCTAGGTTTTTGTCATACGAACAAAGTTGTTTCGTCGGTATTTTTATATAAAATAAAAAGAAATCATACTTCAGATTGAAAATGTATTTAAAGTTCGAAAAGTTCGAACAGATTCGTCAATGGTGCAACCTAAGCAAATTGAATTTTTCAAAATATTTTTATCCTGAACATACAATGAATTGCATTATTTTATAAAATCATTTGTTTTCAATTAGATACTTATTGTCTCCATTTACTTGTTATTTTAACAATTCTAATTCTTTTATATTTTTCATATGTTTTCTTCATTTTAACCTTTTCTAAAAATCCGTTTCTTGATAAAACTTAAATTTATGTCAAGTTTTTAGACACGAATTTGGTACTATAAAAGTGTAATAAGTAAATCCACTGATCAGGATTGAACGTTAC
>CAJTSN010000049.1 GCA_910578745.1 uncultured Bacilli bacterium | reverse complement strand
ATTTGTTTTATCTCATCATATCTTCCATTTGTTATTTCATTAAATAAATCTATAATTCTTATTGTTTTCATTTATCTTCACTTTCTTTCAATTCTTTCATTTTATCTAGTACAAGATGAAATGTTTTCCAAACTTTAAACATATCAACATTATCTTTTACCCAATAAGCATAATTTTTACAATATTCTTCTAGCTTGTCCCAGTTTTCTTTTAGTTGGGTGTTTTCTTGTTGTAATTCTTCAATTAAGCTATTATGTTTATTAGCAATACATTCTGCCCTTTCAATACTTAATTCTTTTTGTTTGGATAACGATTTATTTTTAGATATATAATTATGTTCTTCTAAATATTCACACATTTCTTGTGCTTCTTCACTCATACTTACCACTTTTTAGCCTTTCTAATATTTCTTGATAGTTTTTTTTAACAACTTTGGCAACATGTAAATCGTTTTTTGTAGATTGATGTACTTCCTCGACATCTAGCCATTTTTTAGTTTCTTCTATGTTTTCATCACATTGCTTTATTTTTTCTTCTAAATGCTTAATAAGATTATCTTCTCTTTGCTTTCTTTCTTCGCATTCGTTTAATAATGCTAATGATAGTTCATGTTCCTTTAAACGCTTAGAATCATGTAATCTAATGCATCGTTCTATTTGCTCTTCACAATGTTTTCTATATTCTTCTTTATTCATCTATATCACCTTCTTGTTTTTCTGATTTTAAATTTTTATCTTGCAAAAAACGAACTAAATCCTTTCCTATTATCCATTTCAATTTATCTTTTTTTAATAAAGATTTATAAATCTGGGTTTCCTGTTCCAACATTCGATTTTTCTCTTTTAATTTTCGGATAGTGTATAATGCATCATAATATTCCTGTTCAAAGTTCATACTATCCTCGTTTTAACTTATTTTGCTTATCAATAACTTTTGCAATTAGATGACCTGTCTTTGTTAAATCTTTATCCTGTTTAAATAAACCTTTTCGATTCATAACTGACATTTCTGATTTAGTAACAAGAATTAGATTGTCAGGATCTAAATTGTTCTTGTTGCCGTCTGCAAACACTACATTGCAATTTTCAGGAATAGTTCCTTTTTTTTCTTCATAAACTAATCTATGTTTTAATTTGAATACGTTCGGTTCTTTTACTTTGATTTCAATATAACCATCGACATTGATTCTTTCATAACCTATTGGCTTATGGTTATGAGGAATATGGCTTTTTTTGAAAGTGGTTCTTTTAGCTATTTCTTGCGACTCTTTTGACATATAATCATCCCATTTTTTGCCTTTATTGGTTGGAACATGTCCTTTTTTGAATCTACCTGTCAATCCACTATTTAAATGATTATTGCCTCTAAAATTTTTAATATTAGTTTCTGTAATATTAGTGTCAAATCGTTTATTAAACATCATAGCTAAATCTTTAGCCGACTTCATATAATTATTAGCAATCAAGAATTCTCGTTGTTCTTTTGTATATCTAATCATTTTTACCAGTACCAAGTAACATTTTTGGTAACTCACTACTTCTTCCATCAGTAGCTATAAATTTTTGAGCATCTAATACAGTTTGAGCATTGTTTATTATGGTTTGTGCGACATCTGTAATAGCCTTACTTCGCTTTATTTCTTTATTTAACTTTTCATCATCTGATAATTCTTCTTCATCATTTAATCTTTCTAATTCTTCAAAAAGATAATTGTTTAGACTTCCTAAATCATTTTTCATCTTATCTCTCCTATTCTTTTTATTCTACAATTCCTATTTCTTTTTTTATATTCCTTTTAGCATTTTCAATTATTCTACTTATATAAGATTGTGAATAACCATAAAGCTTTGCTATTTCTTTTTGTTTATATTGTTTTGTATTAAACAATCCAAATGCTTTGATTATAATATCTTTGTCTTTAAATGAAAGCTTGTTTAATGCTGAATAAAGTTGTTTTATTTGATCTTGTTTTAATATATTTTCAACAAAATTAAAATCATCTATTATAATATCTTGAAATGTTAAATTTTCTATATTAGATATGGGCGTATCAAGAGAGATTGTTATTGGTCTTTTCTTTCTAACTTCCATCAAAATAGTTGTATATATGCATCGATACAAATATGTTGATGCTGTTCCCTTTTGAGCATCAAAGCTATCAACTCCCTTGATTAATCCAATCATTCCAACATCAAAAAGTTCTTCTCTTTTATCATACAAATTAAGCTTTTTTAAAACAAAGTAAATTAAATTTTGATTATCAATTATCATCTCATCTCTAGTCAACTTCTTACACCTCATTTCACTTTTAATATTTCCTAAATTTGATACTTGAGTTGTTTTATTTGTTTCTATATCTTTCCAAATTTCACTCAAGAAAATCATCTTCCAAAAAATTGTCATCAATATTCACTTGTTCTCCAAACTGACTAAATACATCTTCATCACTTGTCGAATTATCAATTTCATCATTATTCGTTTCTACATTAGCAGAACTATTTTTACTTCCTAAAAACTGTACATTTTGTGCAATAACTTCAAATGATGTTCTCTTATTCCCATTTGAATCTGTATAATTTCCTATATTGATAGATCCATCTATTAAAATTAAACTGCCTTTTTTTTGATACGTTACTGTGCTTTCAGCTGACTTTCCCCATAAAGTTACAGGGATAAAATCAGTTCCCTCATTCATCCTATTAACCGCTAAATTAAATCTACAATATGATTTTCCATTTTGTGTTTGTTTCAATTCTAGGTCAGTACTAATACGACCTACTAACGTTACTTTGTTATACACTTTTTATTCTCCATTTCCATATAGTTTTTGATGTAGTAAGGACAAAATTCACAACATGAGCAATATTCCAAACATCTTTTGTCTGTACCTTCTCTTACTTCAATTTCATATTGTCCCTTACATTCTTCTTTATTTTCTAAATTTTCCAAATGTTTTTGTGCTTCTTCTAATGTGTCATGTAATTTTGATGCTTTTACATTCGCTTTCTTTTTTACTGCATATTTAGTTGGTTCTCTCCATCTTTCCTCATCTGTACAAATTGGAAGTTCTTCATCTACTATATTTTCATATTTTTTTAGTTCGATGAATCTTTCTTTAATGAAATCCTCTATAAATTCAAAGTCCTTTTCAGTAAATTTGAATTGTATTTTTTGCACTTGAAATTGTGGATAGTCTTTATCAAATTTAGCTTTACTTTTTTGCCAATCTCTTAATAATGCAACTATTTCACCTTTATTTATTTCAAATCCTAATTGTTTAAACAGCCAAGCATAAATAAGTAATTGTAGTCTATAATCTTCAAAGTCTTTCTTTAAAACTTTAAATGTACTTGTTGTTTTATAATCAATTATTGTTTTAGTAGCCACATCAATTAAATCTGCTTTACCGCTTAGAATATAACCTTTCAATTCATCACATATTACATTCAAGTCTTGCTTTAAATATTCTTCTTTAAATTGTGTATCTTCCTCTTTTGCCTTTTCTAATATTGCATGGAAGCTTGTTCCGAATAAGGCCCATATTAGTTCACTACAATCTTGTTCGATTTTGTCATTATATCTTCTTTTAAGTATTACTTGCCTTATTGGATTAAGTATTGTAGTAACACTATATTGATGTAATTTAGGTTGATAATCGCTATTTAAAGCATTATAAATTGGAGCTGGTAAATTCATTTTATTTGTTAAAGGCATAACTATTCACCAACTTTTTCTTTCAATTGCTTAATCAATTTCGTTGCTTGTTCTTTTGTAAGCTTAGTCAATAATTCTTCGGAATGTTCAATTTTCAACTTTGTGTAAGTTTTCTGCTTTAATTCATCATCTTTAGCTAGATAAATTCTTATTGATTGTAATTGTCCTTCTTCCATCATTTCCACTTGTTCTTTTTTTTCTATTTCTTTCTTAGGTATTGTTTTTTTTGGATATCCATAACTAAATACAATTTCGCCTTTACTATTAGCAATCTTAATTTTTTCTATTTTTTCTGTTTCCACATTTGTTGAAATTTCAACAACTGTAAATTTTTCATATTTGTTAGATAATTCCCATTTTCCTTTGTCGTTCTTTTGTGTTGGAACATTTGCAAAATAGAATATTCTTGTATATAATTCTCTACCTATCCCAACATTAAATCCAGCTCTTTTGAATGCATCGCTTGCTTCGCCTTTTTCTTTTTCACTAAAGCTTTCTGTTCCAC
Source organism: uncultured Bacilli bacterium (assembly GCA_910578745.1). GTDB lineage: Bacteria > Bacillota_I > Bacilli_A > RF39 > UBA660 > CATOJL01. Next base: position 6,739 of record CAJTSN010000049.1, on the reverse strand, counting down.
AATCGCATTTATCAATCCATTGTTTTGTTTCATCATCCCAAATTGAAATCGTACAGAATAGATTACCTTTGATTTCTTCGTATCTATCTTTCCAACCATTTATTCCAAATGTTTCATCAAGGATTCTTTTATCACATCTACTGTCTTTATAAAGTAACAACTGCACTCCTTTTTCTAGAACTTGTGCTACTCTTATTTCGATTTCATCTGCACGTAAACATCTAATTTTCTTTTCCACTATTTCACCTCTTTATTTAGTTTTATAAATTTTTGTACCAGTTTTAATAAATCAATCTTTTTCATTTTCACATATTGAATCTGCCCAGTTTCTTTTTGTTCAAAATCAGTTTTGATTATTTCTTTAACAAGCCATTCATAACTAAATTCAATATTTTCGCTAAGCTGATTGTTCATTTTTCTTTTCCAATCTTTTTATTTTCCGTTCGAGCTTTTCAATTTTTTTCGCAAATTCTGTATTAGCATCATTTAATGTCGTACATAGCTCATTTACTTCTGCCAATTGCTTTTTTAGCTCTCTCTTTTCTTCTGCAAGCTTTTCGCATTGTTCTTGGTATTTAATATATAAATCAAATTTCTCTGCTTTTTGTTCTAAACATCCTACATATTTTTTAGATATATCTGTATAATCGAATTGCAACGTTTTATATTTTAATTCAACTGCGTTTTTTCCCTTTCGTATCTTTTCATTTTCACTAATCAATTTGGTTTTGTCTTTAAACCAATCTATAAATCTCATACCAATTCTCCTTTTTCAAAGTCTATTTGATAATTACATTGTTGTTGAAATGCTAAATCACATTCTCTTGCTTTCTTCATCATGTTTATGGCTCTTTTTACATAGTCATTTCGTGCCATCTTTGCCTCTTGATAATCTATAGTTGCTTTATATCCCATATTGTTTGAATGCGTTATATAAAATGGTACTTCATGATTTGCAAAAGCCTTATTCCATTTTTCAACGGCTTCTCTCCATTCTCGACCATCTGGACTTATGTTGATACCACTGTCACGATGAAGTTCAAAGACAATTTGATTTTTTGTTTTCCAATCCGATAAATCAACGTAGTTTACTAAGTTAATCATCATATTCTCCTTTCAATTCTCGTAATATATCTTTGTTGTTTATTTTAAATTCATGTGGTTTTCCACCATTATGAGTAGATAATGCATTTTCTAGACTATTCATTTGTTGTTCGTCCAAATGTTTAGTTTTTAATTCTTCACAAACCTTCCAATATTTTTCTTCAAATTCTTTATCGTTCATTTTCCATAAATCTTCTTTTGTAAGTTTGCGATTGTAATGATTTTTAGCAATCTTACATAAATAATCAATTGAACTGCATTTGTCATAGTGATTGTCATATTCTGTTAATTCTACTGGTTGTTGGCATAACTGACATCTAACATAGTTAATGCCCGCTTTTAATTTTTCGTCATGCCGTTTTAGATATTTAGTTAAGTAATAAACATCTGGGTATCTACCAAAATTTTCTTCACTATTTTTAAAAAAATCATCAAGTTTTTTGTTCACATCTTCATTGTCATATGGCTCTAATACTCTTCGCCATTCAGCAATAACTGTCTTTGTTACTAGGAACGATTGTCTATATGCTTGTACTTTTTCTAGTAAATTATCTACTTCTTGTCTAGTCATTTTGATATTCTTTTCTAGCTTCTTCTAAAGCTTCTTGGCTACGTTCGAAATTTGTTTTATAGGTTGAATTTCTTTGTTGATTCCCCTTTAAATTATCAAAAATGATGCCTTTATAGTTACTAGCCATACTCGTTTCAATAACATTTATCACCTGTTCTTCGCTAAAACTATTAATACTATTTTTGATTTGCGTTAATAAAGATTTAAAACCTTGTTGCTTATATATTTCTTTTCTTTCAAGTTTATATTCTAACCATCTATTAATTGTTTCTAATAAATTATTAGAGTAATTATTATTACTAATAAAATTATTAATAGTTTCAGTTACAGTTCCAGTTCCCATATCTTCAACACATGATTTACATATCTTTTTTCTATTATTTTTTCTACTTTCTGAATAAGCTTTTCTTCTAGCTATTTCAACATCAATTTTAGGTATATAATATAAGTCATTTTCATCTTTTTCTAGTAACTTTAAAATTGGTGATTTTTCCTCTTTAACTATAGTCAAAATATCATCATATAATAGGTGTCCTTTTTGATGTAAAAAACATATTAATTTAATGTATTTTCCAATAGTATCATCATCAAATAGCATCGTTTCTACTAGAAAATCAGATGGGTAAAACAACATAGCGGGATCTTTATTTTCTTCACGCATTATTTATCACCCAATAATTCAACAGGTATTAATTGATAATCTTTCCATACATAATCTTGTAATTCAAAGATTTCATCAATAGTCATATTTGTATTTTTTAAATCAATAATCTCTCTCATAATTTCCTCCTCTATATCTTCATTTTTACATTCTGGACATACTTGTAATTCCAATGAATTATGGTTAGAAAATAATTCATAAACACCATAAAATTCTTCATACGTTGTACGCCACTTTAATGGTTCTTCAAAACGACATTTGCACATATTACACTTATACATAAAATCACAACCTAACTTCGACTTCAAAATCTGATTCAATACCTAAAGCATCACATAAAATCTTGTATTGAGCTGGTTTAATCTTTGACTGTCCAAGCTCCCAAAAGTCAATTAATGTTTTTGAAAAACCTGTTTTGTCCCGCATATCTTTTAAACTAAGTTCTTTCTCTTGACGTATTTTTCTAAGTTGCATTCCTAACTGTTTATAAAAATGCTTATCAATAGTTTTAATCACCATTGTACCTCTCTCCTTTCTTTCTAAATTTGGGTATAAGAAAAACACCTATCATGGTCAAATAGTTGACTTTTCTAGGTGTTTGTAGTACAATTCAAGTACTACCTGTCATAGGTGTTCTTATACATTTGTGATAAGTGGTGTATTGGTTTAATATTGTTTTTAAAGTATCTCTCCAAATCTAACGAAAGGAGATAACAATGAAACAATTAAACTTTAAGAAAAAAGTATTTTTATCGCACATATCAGTAAACATACTCGGTATGTTTCATTTAGAATTGTGATTCGAAAAAAAGTAAATCTTTTTTCTAATGAATTATTTGGGTTAAGTTCTGTCGTCGAAAAATAGAAACTTAATCCTCTAATTTTGCCTTCAACTCATTATGAGTTTTAGGAAATATAAAAATGTGTAGCACCTTCTAAACTCTTTAAGGGAATAGAAAGATGGTGAATATGAAATTATTCATACACGTTTTGGAGATATTATTCAAAAACGATGTTTCTTTCAAGATTGGCGATATTTCGTTAATTAAGATTGTTAACAACCGTCGAGATTAATTTTTCCTTTTTTTGTGCCATCTAGCACCACTTTATCACTTGCAGAATACGTTTTCTGTACCCTGTGATTAAATGATAACACATTATGTGTATCATGTCAACACAAATTGTGTTCTTTAGGTATTATATATCAAAGTTATGACCACATTTTGGTTACAAAGTGTTTATTTTGTCCATACTTTTTTAACGATTTATGGTATAATATAATTGACAAAGTATGAAAGTTGGTGATTTTATTGTTTGGAGAAAAATTGTCCTATTTAAGACGCATAAATAATATTTCTCAAGAAGAATTAGGAAACGCTTTAGGCTATACTAAAAATGCTATTTCTGGATGGGAAACAAGTAGAACAGAACCTCCAATTCACATCATACTTGAAATAGCTAAATATTTTAATGTAACTACAGACTATCTTTTAGGGTTTACTAAAGAAGATCTAGACAACATAAAAATTTTAAAAACTGCACTTGAAAATGCTGGCGTTGACAACATAGAACAAGCTATGCAAATTATAGAAATATTAAAAAATGAAAAAGATGCTAAAAAATAGTATCTTTTTTTGGTAAAATATGGTATATTCTTATTGACTGCTAGTACAGGGTCTAGTAAGGAGTAAGGTATGAAAAAAGTATTATTATTGGGGTTATGTTGTTTATGTTTTTGTGGTTGTGGGGAGAAAAAAGAAGAAAAAAAAATTGATTCTAAAATTGAAAACTATTTAAAAGAAAATATGCCATTTGGTTATATGTATCGTGAAGATAAAATTAATGTTGTTGATTCTCATCTAACAATATATGAAATACAGCAAAAAGATTGGTTAGACTGTGCATTTTTTTCTAAATCTGCACTAGAAAGCTTAACAGAAAAAGACATATCTCAAATTGGAATAAAAAGTATAACTTTCCAATGCAAACAAGATGATTTGAAAGGAAAAGTAATTAGCTCTGTTAGGATAGACAACCTTAGTGAATTTAATAACGAATCTTTTCCAGAGGGTGCAACTATTTACAATGAAAATGTAAAAATTTCAGAAAATGATTTAGAAATATTCAAACAATCCAATTCTGCGAAAGAGGCTAGAGAAAAAATAAAAGAAAGAGATGAAGAGCAAAAAGCTAAAGAAGAACAGGAAGCCAAAGAAAAGGAAGAAAAAGAGCAAAAAGAATTTAAAGATAAATGCAAGTCATACGACTATAAAGAAATATTTAGAAATTCTGAAAAATACATAGGAGAATATGCTAAATTTACCGGAAAAGTAATACAAGTACAAGAAAATGGTGAAATATACAGTTTAAGAGTAAATGTTACTAAGGACAAATATGGCTATTATGATGATACTATAATGATAATTATGTACATGAACGCAATCGATGGACGAATTTTAGAGGATGATATAATTGAATTTTATGGAAAACTTGGTGAACTAACCTCATATGAAACAGTTTTAGGAGCTACTGTTACTATCCCTACTCTATACGCTCAATACGCTAATTTAAACAATTAAAAGACACTAACCAATAGTGCCTTTTTCGTTTGTACAATAACAAATAATTTCATCATACAAACTTTCTTTTTGTAGTATTATGTACAGCTTTAGTATCTCTTCTAATGTCATACTGCAACCCCATTCTTTCTGGATCTACAACACACAACATACTGCTTAAAACATACTACAACTAAATTATACATAATACCACTTCCCTTTCCAATATCAACTCTTTAATTGGAATAAATTACCAATTATTTTAGTTGATTTCTTCGCAAACTTATTATATAATTATTTCAAGAAAAAGTAAACGAATGTTCGCTATATTTGACAAAAAAATATTTTTTGTTAAAATATAGCGCTAGAAAGGAGAAAGTATGCCAGTATATACTGAAAAAGTTAAGGATAAAAAAACTGGTAAAATGGTCGATAAAATAGTCGATGGGAAAAAACAATATTGTATCAGAACTTATGTAAAAGATGAATTTGGAAAAAAGAAACAAATTTCAAGACATAACAAAGAATGGTTAGGAAGAGATGGAAAAACAGAAGCAGAACAAGAAGAAGTTAGATTAAAAAAAGAACATATAATGAGTATTCAAACAAAAATTAAAAAAATAACTTTAAAAGAAGGAATGGAGTTATACTTAAAATTTATTGAACCAAGAGTCGATGAAGATACATATAGGGCAAAAAAAACAATGCTAGAACATTTTTGTGAAATTGATAAAACTGAGCAAGTTACCACATATCCAAATAAATATATTAATTTGTTTAACAAAAATATATATGCAGATTGGCAAATCCAAATGAGAAAGAAAACATATACTAGGAAAAACGCTAATGAAAAAAATAATATTTCTATTGAACATTTAAACAGAATCCATAACAATATTGTTAAAATGTTAGATTACTTAATTGACGAAGGACTATGCAAAGCCAATTTTGCTAAACAATGTGGAAAATTCGGTACACCAAAAGAAATCAAAATGTCTGGATTAAATAAAATATATGAAACAATAAATTTTGAAGAATATACAAGATTATTACAAGCTAGCTCTGACAATTTAAAATATAATACTTATTTTTGTTTAGAATTCACGAGAGGACCACGCACTGGTGAAATAAGAGCATTTAGAATATGCGATTATAACCAATCAAAAAAACAATTAATGGTAAATCATACTATGTCAAAATATAATAAACTCAAAGAACCAAAAACAGCCTCTTCAAAGGCTCCTATTGATTTAGATGATAACCTAAATAAAAAAATTCAATTACTAATTAATGATTTAAAACAATGTGATGATTTTAATGAACAGTGGTATATTTTTGGAAATGAGAATCCAATTTCATCTAATGCTCTACAACATGCACGTGATAAATATTTTAAATTAGCTAAAATTGATAAACATTTAAGGCTTCACGATTTTAGACATTCATGTGCAACATGGCTATTTTCAATTGGCATTCCCATAACTGTTATATCAAAAATACTAAGACATGCAGACATCAAAGAAACAATGAAGACATATACACATTTACTAAATGTTGATTACAAAAAAAGCCTAGATATTATAAATAGTTATTCAAAACAAGACCAAAAACAAGACCAAAGCTTTTAAAAACATAATAAAACCCTTGAATTACAAGGGATAATGACATTATGGCTGCCCCAGTTCGATTCGAACCTACGAAATGTCGGAGTCAGAGTCCGATGCCTTACCGCTTGGCTATGGGGCAATTCCATTTTCATTTTACCAAAACAATTAATTCGGTGCAAGTGTTTTAAAACTTTTTTCAGACAAATCTGTGACTTTTAAGTAAAAATGTCCGCTTTAA
>CAJTSN010000048.1:9839-11553 GCA_910578745.1 uncultured Bacilli bacterium | reverse complement strand
CAGCAGGATATTATGGAGGCTTGGGCTGGGGTTCAGAGATAAGTGCAACCTATGCGGATGTAGCTAGTGCAATCGGATTAACAGCAGGAAAGTTATTAAAAGGACAAACTGTATTAGGAATCACAGGTACAGGAGAAACAACCTGTCCAACGTGTGAGAGTCAAGATTACTGGAAAGTGTATAAGTTTACAGGATTAGATGCTACATGTGATAGTGGTAAGAGTGGTGGTTGTTCAGCAAGTTCTTGGTTTTCTTCTGCTAAGGATGTGGTAAAGGGTTGCAATTCGAGTGGGGATAATTGTGAATCATATGATGGTTATGGTACAGTTATAGAAACAGATCTTAATTTAAATTATAAGGAAATATTAGGCTATAATATAGTGTTGACTTGTCCTTCTCAGAATCAAACACTTTGTATGAGAATTTCCAAGGCAAAGAGTGAAACTGGAGGAGCAGATAAAACAACTAGTGCAACTTATCCATCTGTAAGTCGTACGAATACGTATAATGCTCTTTCAGTTTCAAGAGGTGCCTCTGTAGCAGCACCATTTGATTCCAATGCATCAACAGACGGTTTTGGAGTAGGAGGAACTAGTAATACTGCATGTACTGCTAGTGTTTATGGGGATATTTATTCTGGAAAAATAAGAGTTGTGTTTTATGAGGATTGTTATTCAAATGGGAATCATTGGAGTACCATAGAACTTAAAGGAACATCCTATAAACTATCTGGTTATATTATTTATAGATAAAGACAATTTTAAAGAGATGCTAGGTTAAAACGAATGATTTTATTCGTTTTTTCTATGTAAAAAATAAAATGGGTTAGAAATAATAAAAAATATTTTATAAGATAAAAATAGAAAAATAGTTTTCTTGCTTTTTTTGTTGTATAATAAAGTAGGTGATGGCATGAAAAAAGTAATTATAGTAGGCGGGGGAGCTTCTGGATTAACTGCTGCTATTTGTTTAAAAAGAAGAGGAATCGATGTAACTATTTTAGAAAAAAACAAACAAGCTGGTAAGAAGATACTCGTTACTGGATCAGGAAAATGTAACTATTTTAATGAAGAATTTGATTTTACTCATTTTACAGCAAATCATAAGACAGCCATTTCAAATATTATTACTGAGCATAATGTAGAAAAAACGAAAGAATTTTTAGAAAGCTTAGGAATCATTCCTAGAATAAAAAATGGATACTATTATCCAAATTCTTTAAAAGCGGTTAGTATTCAAAATAGTCTTTTCACAGAATTACGAAATTTACAAATTCCGCTTTTAAATGAAGTGACGGTTGAAGAAATTATAAAAACAAACCATTTTATTTTAAAAACATCAAAGGGACAATTTGAAGCTGAAAATGTTATTGTAGCGAGTGGCTCAAAAGCATACTATAATACAGAAGAACCATCTTTTCTATTAAATTCTTTAGAAAATTTAGGACATACTCTAGTACCCATTTATCCTGGACTTGTACAGTTAAAGGCAAAAGGACATTTTTTTAAAGAATGGGCTGGGATTCGGACAGAGGCAAAGTTGTCTTTATTTATACAAGGGGAAAGAAAAAAAGAAGTGGTTGGGGAAGTCCAACTTACAGATTATGGAATTAGTGGGATTTGTACGATGCTACTTAGTAATATCTTAGTTCCAAAATTGCAAAGTGAAACTGTGGAAATTCAAATCAATTTTTTAGAACCCATTCAAATTGAAA
>CAJTSN010000048.1:7104-9829 GCA_910578745.1 uncultured Bacilli bacterium | reverse complement strand
ACCGTAAAGGAAGCTAGGCAATTTTTAGAAAAAAGAAATGTGGTTTTACCAAATCGAACCATTAGTGAATTATTGGATACGATTTTAGATTATAAGCTGACGAATGTTCTTCTACATTTAGCAGGACTTACTCCTGATACTTCTCTTTTCTTTTGTCCTAAAGAAGAATTAGAGACCTTTTTACGCTTTTTGGTTTGCTTTCCATTAGAAATTATAGGTCATAATTCTTTTAAAGAAGCACAAATTTGTTTAGGTGGAGTTGATTTAAATGAAATAAACGTGGATACAATGGAATCAAAAAAAGTGAAACAATTATATATAATAGGAGAAGTTTTAGATATGAATGGAGACTGTGGTGGATATAATTTAGGGTTTGCATGGATGAGTGGTATTTTGGCAGGGAATGGTGTTTTAAATGATTAGGGTAAGACAGATAGAAATTCCAGTAAATGCAGTAAGTGATAGCAAAATAAAAAGAGAAATCGTAAAAAAATTAAAAATTCCCGTTTCTTCTCTTTTTTCTTACCATATTCATAAAGAATCTATTGATGCTAGGAAAAAGCCAAATTTATTTTTTGTTTATGAAATAGATGTGCAAGTAAAGGATGAAGAAGAAATTTTAAAAAAAAGAAAATCGAATGATATCATGAAAACGCCGAGGGAAAATTATAGTTTTTATCCAACAGGAACTCTTCCTCTTTCGAATCGACCTGTAATTGTAGGGGCAGGGCCCGCTGGTTTATTTGCTACCTATCTGCTTGCAAGTGAAGGATATAGACCTCTTTTAATTGAAAGAGGTGCGTGTGTGGAGGAAAGAAAAAAAGAGGTAGAAACTTTTTGGAAAACAGGGGTTTTAAATCCAAATAGCAATGTACAATTTGATCCAGAAAATAGAGGAAGGAAAGTATTTGAAATTTTTGTAAAACATGGAGCTCCAAAAGAAATTCTTTATAAAAATAAACCACATATTGGAACCGATCTTTTATTTTTTGTTATTCAAAATATGCGAAATGAAATTTTAAAAATGGGAGGAGAAATTCGGTATAAGACATGTCTTACAGATATAAACATAGAAAATAATAAACTGAAAAGCATTACAGTGAATGGACAAGAAATTATAAAAACCGATGTACTTGTTCTTGCTACTGGACATAGTAGTCGTGATACATTCTCTCTTTTGTATCATAAAAAGATGAAAATGGAACCAAAACCATTTGCGGTAGGGGTACGAATAAGTCATCCACAAAAAATGATTGATAAAAATCAATATGGCGTGGAGGAACATGAACGGTTAGGGGCCAGTAGTTATAAACTTACATATCATGCGACAAATGGAAGAGGAGTCTATACTTTTTGTATGTGTCCGGGAGGTTACATTGTAAATTCCTCTTCAGAAAAGGGTTATTTAGCAGTCAATGGTATGAGTAATTATGCAAGAGATAGTAAAGTGGCTAATGCAGCTATTTTAGTCACTATCTGTCCAGATGACTTTGGCTTTTCACCCCTAGATGGTATTTTCTATCAAAAAGAACTAGAAAAAAAAGCTTATATGTTAGGAAAAGGAAAAATTCCAATACAACGTCTAGAGGATTTTAAGAAAAATCGAATTTCCAAACAATTTGATTCATCTTTTTTATCTTTTAAAGGAGAATATCAAAGTGCGAATTTAAATCTTCTTTTTGATGAAGATATTCTTGAATCATTAAAAGAAGGAATTGCCTCTTTTGGAAAGAAAATAAAAGGATTTGATATGGATGACACTCTTTTAGCAGGTGTAGAGTAAAGAACGAGTTCTCCTGTTCGTCTTTTAAGAAATGAATTTGGCCAGTCCAATATAGAAGGAATTTATCCTTGTGGAGAAGGAGCAGGTTATGCAGGAGGAATCACCTCTGCTTCTATGGATGGGATTAAAATATATGAGTGTATCGCCAAAAAATATAGACAACCCTTTGATAAAATGTGATGCTTTGAAAGAGAGATTTTCAAAAAGAAACTCCTTTTTAATAAAGGTATGATAAAATGATATAGAAGGATTTGATTTATGGATTTATATAATAAAATTTTAAACAATCAAAACTATTTACAAACCGTTTCAAAAATTGAAAATATTCGATTTATAACAGATGGCAAATGGGATTGGGAACATGGTTTACAGCATTATAAAAGGGTTGCTGGTTATGTCAAAGATATATTATCACAATTAAATTCTGATGAAAGAACATTGATTTAGGAATGTCAGCTGCCCTTTTACATGATATTGGGTTAAGTAAAGGAGACAAGGTTGATCATGCTTTAGAAAGTAGTAGAATCTTTAAGAATTTTATTGAAAGAGAGGATTTGACAGAAGATGAATTTGAAGTGTTAAAACAAGCAATTCAAGATCATTCGAAAGGAAATAAAATAACTTCTTTAGTAGGTCTCGCACTCGTTTTAGCTGATAAACTAGATGTTACCTATCATAGAACCATAAATTCTAGTATTCAGGACGCTATGAATAAGGAAATACAAAAGATTAAGAAAGTGGATATTAAAATTACAGATGAGTGTTTAATTGTTCATTATTTTACAAAGAATGATTTTGATTTCAATCGATTACATGATTGGCCAAAAGCAGTTACTATCCCTTACAAAGCGGCTAATTATTTAAATAAGAACTTTGTATTCTTGATGAATGATAAAAAAATGGATATATCGAGTTTCTTATAAAAGGAAGAAACAATAAATG
>CAJTSN010000048.1:3860-7038 GCA_910578745.1 uncultured Bacilli bacterium | reverse complement strand
ATTCAAATAATCAGTTAAATTTATATATTTTTTTAAATAAAGACTTTAAATCAAATATTACTATTTTTGAATTAAAATTATGATATAATTCATAGAAAGAGAATAAATAGAAAGGATAAAAACTTGTTAAAAAAGTTTTGATAAAAAAGGTATGAGATTAAAACATATAAAAGGAGCAGAAACCATTGTATTACAATGTCCTTATGTAATACAAAATCCGAAAGAGTATCAAGGAAATTATCAAACTCTTTTTCAAAATAAAAATCCAATTCATATTCAAATTGGGATGGGAAAAGGAGATTTCATTTTAAATATGGCATTAAAATACCCAAATGTGAACTTTATTGGTATTGAAAAATACGATAGTGTTTTAGTGAAGGCAATTTTAAAAATAGAAAAAATGCATGTTTCAAATGTACGTTTTATTCGAATGGATGCCAATGAAATTGAAACTGTCTTTTTAAAGGAAATTGATACAATCTATTTAAATTTTTCGGATCCATGGCCGAAAGCTAGGCATGAAAAAAGAAGACTTACGAGTTCAACTTTTTTAAAAAAATATGATTCTATTTTTAAAGAGAAAAAGAAAATCATCATGAAGACCGATAATCGCCATTTATTTGCTTTTTCTATAAAAAGCTTCACAAACTATGGTTACTTTATTGAACATATCTCTTTAAATCTACATGAAGATGAAGAAGAAATTATTGAAACAGAATATGAAAGAAAATTTTCTTCTCTGGGTTATCCGATTTACTGGATAGAAGTGTCTAAGTAGACATGAGCTAGACATAGATAGGGATAAATTTAAAAAAAAGAGGTGCGAAAGTCTTTTATTTTTGGTATAATCATAATTGAGAGTGGTGGTTTATGAAAAAGTTAGCGACTCTATTCCTTATTTTTTTGTTTACAACAGGATGTACAATTGTTCGAATCGATACAAAGAATATCGATAATATAATTGGAGTTGTTTTATCTAAGAATAATACATTATATAATCGAATTGGTAAAGGATATAAATATTATATTCCAAGAGGTGTCAATTATATAGACACAAATGCTTTAAATGATAAGTTATATTCAAATGGCATTTATTATTATTTATATATTGATGCTGTGAGTTATTTTTATAAAAAAGAAGTAGCTTATGAAGAGAAAGAAAATTGTTATTATTCTAAGAAAATTGAAGGAGATAAGGAAGGTTATCTAGAAATAAATCAAGAAGAAGACCATTATTCGATAGAATTCTTCTATAATTATGCTAAAATAGAAGCAAAGGTACAGAAGAAAGACATAGAAAAGGTCATTCTAAATGCCTCTTATATTCTATCGACCGTTAAGTTTAATGATAATGTAATTGAGTTAATGTTAAATGAAGAATATTTTACAAATAAAGAGGAAAAATATAATATGTTTAAAAAGGATGAAACCGCTGAAAATGATAATTTTGTCCAATATGTAGAAAATTAAATGAGGTGAAACCATGGGAATATTAGATAAAGTAAAAAACCTGTTTACAGAAGAATATGAGGAAGAAGTACCAATCAAAAAAGAAGTAAAACATGTAGAAATTACGCCCCCTAGAAGGGAAACACCAAGAGAAGTGATCAATACACAGTCAGCCCAACCACAACCTGTAGCAAGTGAAACTTCGATGAAAAGGGTAGAACCAATTTCAGATAGTACCGCTTTAAATCGTGAAGAAAAATTTAAGTTTCCTGTCTATTTTGATGATGAGGATTTTGAAGATTTACCAAAAAAAGAAATTCCTAAAAAAGTAGAGATAAAAAAAGAAGAACCACCAAAAGTAGAGCCTTATAAAGCCGCTAAAATGGTGGAGGAAAAAAGAAATTTTAAACCTTCACCCATTATTTCGCCTGTCTATGGTGTATTAGACAAAAATTATAAGAAAGAGGATATTGTAACAGGCAAAGAGCGGGTAGTGAGAACCCAAAGAAAAACAGAACCGTTAAATATTGATGAAGTTCGTAAAAAAGCATTTGGAACCTTAGAGGATGATTTAGAAAGTACACTTATCTCTAGTAATCAAGAGTTTTTTAAGGAAAAAGAAAAGGAACTTCCAGAAAGTGAAATTGATATTTTTAAAGAATTGGAAGAAGCTGATTTAAGTCGTTCGAAAAGAAATAGCGATTTATTTGAACAAAATGAAGAGGAACAAGCGGTTGATTTAACCGTTGAACTAGAGTTACAAAAACAAAAAATAGATGAAATTGATGCCTATATTAAACAAAACACGGTAAAAAAAGAATCGGAGTTTGATCTTCCAAAACAGGTTGAAAATACAAGAAAAGAGGACTTATTTAAACAGATGGATAAACAGGTTTTAGTTGAGGATAAAAAAGAGGATTTAGAAAATGGAGATCTATTTGATTTGATTGACTCTATGTATGAAAAGAGGGATGAGGCTTAGTGTATATTGCGTGTATGGATTCTGTACTTCAAATTACGATCTATGTACTTGCCATTGTTCTTTTAATTGCACTTATTCTTTTTACAGTTCGAGCGATGAAAACATTAAAAAAAGTAGATGCAGTTTTAGAGGACTTAGAAGGAAAAGTACAGAAATTGAATGGCATTTTTGAGATAATTGATTATACTACAGAAGTGATAACATCTGTGACGGAAAAGATGGGTTCTATTTTCTCTAGTGGAATTTTTAACCTATTTACTCGAAAAAAAAGAAAGAAAGAGGCGAAAGAAAATGAGTAAGAAAAAAGGATATGGGAAGTTATTAGCAGGTGTTGCGATTGGAGCTGGATTAGGTGTGTTGTTCGCACCTAAAAAAGGAAGCGATACAAGACGTGAATTAAAAGAAAAAATTGATGAAATGTTGGAAAAGGCAAAAAACATTGATAAACAAGAGGTAAAAAATAATATTGAAAATAAGATTTCTGAAATAAAGAAAGAATTAGAAGATTTAGATAAAGAAAAAGTATTAAAGATTGCGAAACAAAAAGCGAAGGATATTGAGAAAAAGGCAGAAGAGCTTGTTGAATATGCGATTGAAAAAGGAACTCCTATTTTAGAAAATGCAGCATCTTCTATTCGTGAAAAGGCAATTGTGGTTACAAAGGAAATATTAAATAAGTTAGAAAAAAGTGAGAATTAAGAGAATGAAAAAAAACATTCTTTTTTTTGTATAAGAGAGAAATAAGAG
>CAJTSN010000048.1:0-3850 GCA_910578745.1 uncultured Bacilli bacterium | reverse complement strand
TATATCTTCCTCATATATTTAACTGTAGATAAAGGAGGAAAAAAATATGGAAACACTTAAAGTAGGAGCGAAGTCAAATCCAAATTCTGTTGCAGGAGCACTCGCAAATTTATTTAGAGAAAAGGATACAGTAGAAATTCAGGCCATTGGAGCAGGGGCCCTTAATCAGGCCATTAAAGCAATTGCTATCGCTAGAGGATTTGTGGCTCCAAGCGGAAAAAACTTAGTTTGTATTCCTGCTTTTACGGATATTGTGATTGATGGCGAAGAAAGAACTGCTATCAAACTTATTGTAGAGACAAAGTAGTCTCTTCTTTTTTTTAAGAATAATCTCTAGAAATTGAAGAAAAATTGATTTACTAAAAGAGAGAAATTTGTTAAAATGAATATAAGGTGATATTTGTGGAAACGAATTTAAGGCGTGAAATTATACTACAACATTATGAACATCCAAAAAACAGAGGACTTATTTCGGATGATACATATATAAAAGTGAATACAAACAATGAGTCTTGTATTGATGAAATTGATTTGATGGTAAAAGTGGAGCATGGAAAAATTATTGATGCTCGTTTTGATGGCGAAGCATGTGCGATTTGTACAAGTTCTACATCGATTATGCTTGATACATTAATTGGAAAAGATGTGAAAGAAGTAGAAGAAATCATGCAACATTTTACAAATATGATCAATGAAAAAGAATATGATGAGCACATATTAGAGGAGGCTGTGGTGTATGAAGATGTCTCAAAACAACCGAGTCGTAAGAAATGTGCTTTACTCCCTTGGTGGGGAATGGAAAAGGTTATTCAGGAGGTAAAAGAAAGTGGAGATTATACATAGTGAAATAAAAAAAGCATTATTTATTACTTTTGAGGAAATTGTTACTTATTATGGTGGTTGCATAGGTGCAATACCAGAGAAGAAAGGGTATGTGATTACAGGAATTTTGATGGGAGATCATTTTTTAGATATTAAGAGGAAACAGGTTTATGAGACACTATTTCCTGATGAAGATGGTTTAGTCCCATTTGTACCAGAAATAGGTGTTTCTTACGTATATACTATAGAGGATTATTCTTTTAAATCCAGAAGGGAAGAAAAAGAATTGTTAAAGAAGGCACAAGAAATGTTGGATATTTATGAAGAAAAAGAAAATATAGTGTCTTTTGGAAAAGAAAAGATAAGATATAGGTACAAACAAAGTTATAGAATAAAAAAATAAGGAGGCTTCTCCTTTTCTTTATAAGGATTGGTGATACAGTGAAAATTGTAAAAAATACATTAACTGAAGATAAAATCAAAGAAATTTCGACTTATAAAAGAGAACCTGATTGGATGATGGACTTTCGTATTCAGGCTTTTCATAAGTTTGAAGAATTGCAAAATCCCAACTTTGGACCACCTTTAGAAATCGATTTTGACTTGTTTACTTATTATAAAACAATGATGAATAAACAAGAATCGACTTGGAAAAATGTAGAAGAAAACATTCGAAAGACATTTGATCATCTGGGACTTATTGAAGCAGAGAAAAAGTATTTGGGTGGCGTGGGAGCTCAATTTGAAAGTGAAGTCGTATACCATAATATGTTAGAAGAGTTAAAGGAGAAGAATGTAATTTTCTGTGATACTGATACCGCTTTAAAAAAATATCCTGATTTATTTCAAAAATATTTTAATCACCTCGTTTCTTATGATGAAAATAAGTATACCGCTTTAAATGGTGCTGTATGGAGTGGAGGAACTTTTATTTACGTTCCCCCCTATACAAAAATAGAACGACCACTACAAAGTTATTTTCGAATTGATACAAAAAATATGGGGCAATTTGAACGAACGATTATTGTAGTGGGGGAAGGTTCTGAACTTCATTATATGGAAGGTTGTACAGCGCCTACTTATACAAGTGATTCTCTTCATGCCGCCGTCGTTGAAATTTATGTATTAAAAAACGCAAAATGTCGATATACAACGATCCAAAATTGGTCGAGTGATGTCTATAATTTAGTTACAAAAAGGGCAATTGTCGAAGAAGGTGGACTTATGGAGTGGATAGATGGAAATATTGGCTCTAAAGTGAATATGAAGTATCCTGCCTGTATTTTAAATGGGCCTTATGCGAAAGGAAATTGTATTAGTATTGCCTTTGCGAGTGGGAATCAAGTACAGGATACTGGAGCAAAGATGATTCATCTATCGCCTCATACAACGAGCAATATCATTAGTAAAAGTATTGCTTCAAGTGGAGGAAACGCCTCTTATAGAGGGCTCGTTAAAATAACGGAAAATGCGCATGATGCACATGCATCGATAAAATGTGACACTATCCTTTTAGATGAAGAGTCAAAAAGCGATACCATTCCTACCAATATTTGTTCGAATGCTACTTCCACTTTAAATCATGAGGCAACCATTTCTCGAATTAGTGAAGAAAAATTGTTCTACTTAATGAGTAAAGGAATTAGTAAAGAAAAAGCAAAGGAACTTATTATTATGGGATTTATTGGGAAGTTTAGAGAAGAACTTCCAATGGAATATGCAGTAGAATTGAATCATTTGTTAAAACAATATTTTTAGAGAAAATAAGGAAACAGATTTAGAAAAAATGAGGAAACAAAAGAAGATTTTTGTTTTTTTCGTCTTCCTTTTTTGAATAAATCGTCATTTGAAATAGAAAGAAAAAAGGGATATATTAGTTCATGAAAGGAGGGACACCATGTTGAATCAGACCGTTTTGGTTGGAAGATTAGTAAGAGATCCTGAATTGAAGGAAACAGAGACAGGAAGTAAAATGACACATATTACACTAGCAGTTCCAAGAAGTTATAAGAATGTGGATGGGGAATATGATACTGATTTTATTAACTGTGTTCTGTGGAAGGGAATTGCTGAAAATGCGGTTGAATACTGTCACAAAGGGGATTTGATTGGAATCAAGGGAAGATTACAATCTCGTAGTGTAGAGACAGAAGATTCTAGAAAACAAATCACAGAATTAATTGCTGAAAAGGTAACTTACTTATCTAGTAATCATTCGAAAGAAGCAGAGTAATCTCTGCTTTTCTTATAGAAAAAATGCTATAGAAAAACGCCTTTTATTTTTCATTTATCATGAGAAAATAAAAAAATGTAAAATAAAAAGAATTGGATGATCAACATGTATTCTTTTATGTTACAATGAATTTAGATTAAATCAATATTAGATAGGTAATTCTTTATAGATTAGGAATAATGGAAAGGAAAATAGGTATGAAGTTAGAAATTGAAGGAATTGATTATCCAGTATATATAGAACGGAAAAAGAATAAAAACGCTTATATTCGAATTAAAGAGAATCATATAATTCACATAACGGTTCCTTTCCTTTATTCTGATAAAAAAATTATGCATATCTTAGAAGAAAATAAAAAAAGTATAGGAAGAATGTTAAAGAAACAAGAAGAGAAAAAAGAAATGGAGGAAGGAATTTGGTTTTTAGGAAAGAAATATGACTATATTGAAACGCCTCTTTACGAATTTGAAATTTATCAAAACAAAATATTCGCTAAGAATAAAAAAAGAGTCGAAACATATTTTAAACAAAAAATGCAAGAAATTTATATGGAACATCTGATTTATTGGTATCAACAGTTTGAGGAAAACATTCCTTATCCCAAATTAAAAATAAGAACGATGAAAACAAGGTGGGGAGTATGCAATCGAAGGGATAATTCCGTTACATTAAATACAGAGTTATTAAAATATGATTTAGAAAAATTAGACTATGTGATTATTCATGAGCTTTCTCATTTTAGGCATTTTAATCATTCAAAAGATTTCTGGTGTTTAGTTGAAAAATATTGTTTTG
>CAJTSN010000047.1 GCA_910578745.1 uncultured Bacilli bacterium | reverse complement strand
GCCTTAGTTGGAGGAAAACAAGTTACAGGAACGATGGAAGATCGAGGATTAGCGCAATATGGAAACTGGGGATGTGGAAGCGCAGGATGTGGAAGTGGGAATGACGCTTATTATTCGATTAATAGCTTACCAGAAGGCTATTATCATTCCGATGGAAATTGGTGGGCACCAGAAGCTCGAATCAATGCGAATACATTAAGAACGTCATTAGGAATCACAGCAGATAAGATTTTAAAGGGACAGTCAATTGCAGGAGTAAATGGAACCGGGGAAACAACATGTCCTACTTGTTTAAATACAAGTGATGCAACGGCAACAGCAGCAGATATTTCAAAGGGAAAGACAGCCTATGTGAATGGAAGTAAGATAACAGGTTCAATGGCAAACAATGGAGCAGTAAATGCGACAATAGCACCAGGGGGAACCTATACGATACCAGCAGGTTATCATAATGGTTCAGGGAAAGTTACAGCATCTAGCTGTCCAACATGTATCGGTGGAAGCGATGCCGAACTATCTTCAACACCATTGACATATACAAAGGGTATGACTTTGGAAGCAGGAAAGTTTTATTTGATAGAAGGTCGAGCTTTGTCAACAGTGAATGGGCCTAAGCCTACAATTAATGTGAAATATGGAAATAGCGCAAATGTTACTATATTGGTAAGTAGAGACTATGGACCTAACCATAATGCAATATATACGCGTTATGTAATCCAGTTGGTGAAAGTAAAACAATCCACTACACTTGAAATTGAGATTAAGAATACCTTTTCATCAGGTTCTACGCAAAGACTTATTACTCGTTTAGATCCTTAATTAAAAATGGGTAAAGAATAATAGTCTTTTATAAAAAATTGAAAAATACAAAAGATTTAGAAAACCTCTAGATTTTTTTGTTTCTTGCATAAAATACAAACTTGCAATAAAAATAGGAACGAATACAAAAAATATTTATTAGATACGCATTATAAAATATGGAACAATTGTAGCAAGATGGCTTCTATTTTACTTTGTTTATCAATGCTTCTATTTTATTTTTATTTACGTAAAATAGATTAGGTGATTACTTTGAAATATGTCGAACTTCTTATAAAAGGTATTTTCATTGGACTTGGCAAAATTATACCCGGTGTGAGTGGAAGCTTAATTGCAATGTCACTAGGTGTTTATGAAGAGGCTGTAGAACGTATTACTTACTTCTTTAAAGATATTCCTAGAAATGTAGTTTATTTTCTTTTTCTTGGAATGGGAGTCATGGTATCTATTTTGTTTGGAAGTAAAATAGTGCTTTTTTTCTTAAATCATTCTTATTCTCCTACTATTTTTCTCTTTTCAGGCCTTGTCATGGGGGCAGTACCGACAATTAGAAGTAAAATAAAAAATAAAAATCTTCATTATGTATGTACTCTCCTTTTTTTCATTCTCTTTCTAAATCTAATTTTGTCTTTAAAGGGAGGTAAGGAATTTGTTTATGAGAACACGATAATTGGAAATTTACAAGTAGCTCTTATAGGTTTTTTGGAGGCCTTTACTATGATTGTTCCCGGAATTAGTGGAACCTCTTTATTTATTAGTTTAGGTTACTACTCCTTTATTATGGAACTTTTCTCAAACATTTTCTCTATTATAAAAACAAGCATTCAAATTCCAATTTTTTTCTGTCTTTTCTTTTTAATTGGGGTTTATGTTGTTTCTATTATCATGCATTATTTGTTAGAAAAAAAAGAAAGACTCACATATACACTTATTTTAGCGTTTAGTTATTCAGCTCTCTTTTTTATGTTGAAGGATGCCGTTATGAAAAGTCAAGGGATTTTTGACTTTCTCATCTCTCCCTTTTTTTTCTTCATTGGTTTTTATTTATGTAAGAAAATAGAATAAAAAAAGAGGGTGTTCATAAAATGTAGTGAGGTGAGGAAATGAAGAAAGAACTTCCAAAAATTTACTCAGAAACAATAGATAGAGATACAAATCACGTCGTAGCTTATACAAGAAGTGGAGAAAAACAAGAAGTGTCCAAACAAACAAGTGGTACAAAAGGGTTTGAGAAAAGTGTGAGTCAAAAAATAAATGAAATTTTCAAGAGTGTAAACTATGTTTATAAAATCGATGTCGTAATTCAAACGAATGAGGGAGAATTTGTAAAACAGATTGTTGGAAGAAATAAAAATCATATTATTACAATGGAGAATGAGCAAATTGAAATTGATAAGATAAAAGACATTTATATCAAGTAAAAAGTAGTTCTTTGGAACTACTTTTAAATACATTCAACATATGTATCATTTAAACATCTAAGACAGCATACGCAATTTAGATTCATTGTGAAAAAAGAATTTGTTGCTTCATAAGGATATAGAGCAGCTGTTTCAGGATTTGTATTTGGTGCTAGAACTCTGAATGTTGCACAACAGTCATCTAGCTTTTCGATTCTAAATACACTAGAACATGTTGCGCCTGTAGCATTACAGTTGACATTTTCTTTTGTAATAGGCATGCTCCATGGTGTTCCATTTCCACAACATGTATAGAGCATGATTGGTCTTGTATTGCAGTTTAAACTAGTTGTAGAGCACCCTAGGAATCCTCTGTCACAAGTATCTAGACAGTTGTCACAACAATTTGCGTTTTGTTGTAAGATGCAAATAACTTTTAATATTTCGGCGATACATTTGCAGTCTTGATCCGTATTATTGTTACACATATAATCCACCCCTTCTTTTGTATTCAATATAGCATATTCCAAAACAAAAAAAAGGTGTGAAGCATACACCCAAATTAAAACAAACGATGTTTCTTTTTTTTATTTAATTTTAAAGGTTTCATATTTGGAAAGGCTTTAAAAAGCCTTTGCATGGATTTAGATCCAGCGGTAATCGTTTCTTGCACTTTTTTTGATATTTCGTCTGTACAATCTTTTCTTAAATTTTGTAAGTTCTTTTTAAGACCGATTGTTATTTTAAAAGAAGTAATTAGATCAATGATAAATATGAAAAGACAGAAGAAACCAATAAGATAAAAAAAGTTTGGAACTGTATTACAAAGATAGAATAGACTTGCTCTAAGAAAAGGATGGACATAGGCAATGAGCAAAATGCCAAGAATTCCAAAGAAAAAACAGTTTTTAAGACAAATTCTACCATTAATATTGAACGTTCGATCCGAATAATCCCACCATCTTGCCTTAAAAAGTTTTTCCATTAAGTAACTTGTAACGTATTCTAAAATGGAACTTAAAAGAAAGGACATTCCAAAAAGAACAGGGAGATCATTTTCATATTTTCCTAGAAATATAATCATTAAAAGGGCTGCTGTTCCATAAATGGGACAATAAGGACCTATTAAAAAACCTCGATTGGTTACCTTTTTTGTATAGATAAAAGTAGAAATCATTTCTAACATCCATCCAATAGTTGCATAAATAAAGAAAACCAAAAACCAGTAAAAAAATAAATTCATAATGTTTCCCACTTTCTTTCTTTATTGTACCATAGATTTTAGAAAAATGTGCTATAATTAGGGTGGTGGTAGTATGTCAATTAAAAAAATGGTTATTTTACTTGGAATTTTATCTTTGGTTTATTGCATTCTTTGTCTTATATTTAAAAAAGATGGTGTTTCTCATGAAGTGGATTATATAATAAAAAAAGAAAATATTTCTCTAAATGTAAAAGAAAAATTGACATACCATGAAGCAGGGGAAAGAGATCATTATTCTTTTGAAATTACAGTCGATAATGATTCCTTCTTCTTTCGTCTTTTTGATTCAAATCATAAAAAAAGTTATATTATTCAAGATATTGATTATTATAAGGGAGATGAATATGCCTGTATTTTCCCACACTTTAAGACAAAAGAAGTGTATCAACCTGTATTGTGTATGAAAGATGGCATCATGTACCCTTATCATACGATTAAGTCAAAAAGTGAAGAAGTCGATACTTTTGTGAAAAAACAAGCCTATGATGATACTCCCTATATAGAAGATAAGAGCGATACTTTAAAAAAGGGAACTCTTACAATTTATCGCAAAAATTTAATTTCAAATCATTATGTAGCTGTAGAAAATTATAAAGGGATTTCCTTAGTGAATCAAAAAGATATTTATAAGGATGTTCCATTATTTAAAAAAGATATTTACATGAAAGATATGGCTATTTTTGAAGATAATTTTTATTTAGTAGCGGATTATAATCAAAAATATACGTTTAATGAATTATTTAAAATTGACATAACAAGTGGAAAAAAGGAAACTTTCATCAGCAATACTGCCTTAAACTTAGATGGTTATTTTATGGGAAAAGTGGAAGATAACGTTTATTTCTTTGATAAAAGTAGAAAAGAACAATATACAATTTCTTTAAAAAATGAGCAGATTCGAAAAAATGGAAATCAAGATACAGGAATTCAAATATATGAGGACAATATTTGGAAAGATGTAAACAGTTACGCAGCCTATAAAACAAAATTAACTTTTTATGAGGAAAAAATGTCCGAGGATAAGTATACAGAGTTTGAAAGAGTAGATAAGGTAGGTAGTCAGAAATCAGGAAGTTACTATTTTTATAAAAAAGTGGGAAATGTTTATCATGTTTATCAAGCTCCTATTTTAGAAGATACGAAGTATACGTATTTATTTGATACAACAAATATTGATCAAATTGTTTATCAAGATGACTTTATTTATTATCTATATGATAAAGAGATTCGCTATTATAGTCCTTTAACAGGAGTGAAAACTGTACTTTCTAATACAGAATTTACGTATAATAAATCATTAAAATTTGGCGTATTTATTTCTTGAGAGGCAAATTCCTCTTTTTTTCATATAGTATTATGAGGTGGTAGAAATGTATGGAATTTATCAAGTAGCGAATCTAGATACATTAGATAGCATTGCAAAAGAAGTTGGCACAAGCAAAGAGGAATTAAAAAAATTAAATGGAATTATAGGGGATATGAATTTAAGACCCGGAAGTTTTTTAATCGTTCCAAAATACGACAATAGTTATGAAAAATATGTAGTAAAAAAAGGAGACAATATGTATGCCATTGCCAAAAAATATGGTGTGGATTACCCTAGTTTATTAAAACTAAATGGATTAGACGATGGGGACTTTATTTATCCAGAAGAAACGATTTTGATTCCAAGAGGAATGAAGGCTTATGTAACAGAGGAAGAATCTATGGAAAGTATTTCTAAAAAAGTAGGGGTTCCTTTAGAACAACTTTTAATGAATAATCCAAATTTAGTCGTTTTGGAAAATCAAGTGGTACGCTATTAAATGAAACAAGAAAGGAATAATAAATAAAAATTATTCTTTTTTTATAAAATCATAAAAATAAAAGTAAGGAAATCTGTGTTGTTCTAACTAATATATTTTGTTTATTTAAGTAAAGATAAGAAGAATATATAAATAAGAGATGTTATTTTTTGTGAAGGATTTTATTGTATTCATTTTAAGCTTTTTTTTTTGTTCATTCTAGGGTATAATAATAAAGATGGAGGTCGTTATGAAGAAAGTATTGTTCGTAGTTCTTTTGTTCTTTATGGTATGTGGTTGTTCTTCAAGTCAAACTTTAAAGACAATTGACTATAAGGATTTAAAGGATAAAATTACTGCAAAGGAAAGTTTTATTTTATATGTGCACAAAACGGGTTGTACTTATTGTGAGAGTTATGAACCTGTATTAAAAAAGGCTTTAAAAGATAAGAATATAGAAGCCTATAGCATCAATATAACTTCTCTTAGTGCAGCTGAAGAAAAAAGTTTAAAAGAAAAAGTAGGTTTAAAAGGAACACCAACACTTATTTTTATTGAAAAGGGTGTATCAGATATTAATGGTTCTTTGGTTGGAGAACAAACGTATGAAGATACAATTTCATTTTTTAAATCAATAGGATATATAGAGGGATAAATATGCAGACAAATTTTAGTGTATTAGGGCAATATGGAGAGGATCTAACAGCTAAACAATATATCACAAATCCAGCCATTGCTCGTGAAGAGGAAATTAAACGTTTAATTATGACACTTTTGACTCCAGAAAAATCAGGACTTTTGGTAGGAAAAGCGGGTATTGGTAAAACAGCGATTGTAGAAGGACTTGCCTATTTAATTCAACGAGGACAAGTACCTAATGCTATAGCAGGATACCGTGTAATTAAAATAGGATCTTCTTCCTTAGTAGGAAAAATCAATATGGGTGGAGAGGAAAGATTAATCATATCTTTACTTGTAGATGAATTAAAAAATACATCAAAAGTCATCGTTTTTATCGATGAAATTCATACCTTAATTGGTGGAAAGTCGGATGGACCAATGGATTTGGCAAATATTTTAAAACCCGTTTTAGATCGTGGGGATACAAAGGCAATTGGAGCAACTACAACCGAAGAATATGATGCTTATGTGATTCGCGATCGTGCCTTTTTAAGACGTTTTGAAAAAATAGAAGTTCCAGAACCTAGTGAAGAGACAACTGTTAAAATTTTGATGGGCACACTACCTAAAATAAATCATCAAACAGGAGCACATTTTAAATATAACGAATATGTTACAGAACTGTTAGTGAAACAAATTGTTAGTGCCACCTCAGAGTTTAAAAGAGTTTATGGTCTAGCTGCCATGTACCCAGATGTTGCATTTTCTGTACTAACAGCAGCCTTCTCTAATGCTTTATTTGAAAATAGAAGTGAAGTCAATATTTTAGATGTATACAATGCAATTAAAAATAGTAAACGAATTTATCCCGATAGTATTATTAAAGAACTCACTTTATTTAGAGAAAAATTTGCTCGACTTTGTGAACAAGAAGGCATTCTCCTACCATTAGTTACTGTGGAAGAAATTAAAGGTATGGATGAATTTATATGATGAGGACGAGTTCTCTTTAAAATATAAAAAGAAGGTTTTCCTATTGTAATGAACCTCGTTTTTTAGATAAAAACGAGGTTTTTATATGAGAAATTTAACTATAAAGATAAAATATAAAGAGTTTCATTTGTTTGATAAATATAGATTTTTGTTTTAAAGGCCTATAAAAATAAAAAAGAAGATTCGTTTTTTAAGAAGAGAATCGCTTTATTTTGTAAAAGAGTTCTTGGTAAGATTATCAATAATTCAATTCCATGAAATGAAAATAGATAGATTTGACGAGAAGATCTCCCCAGATGTTTATTTTTGTAAAAATCTATTTCCTATAAAGAGTTAGATATTCCTTCAAAATAGAAAGTATAGGAAGCAATATCTCTTTATTTTAAAGGAGAATAGCAGAAAAAATGGGTAAGATTGTAATCATTTTTTCTTGCCTAACGAGTATATATATGATAGAATGTGGGTAGATGGATGGTGAGATAATGGAGCAGGTCAAATGGAAAAATTATGCTTTAGTAGTCCTTCTTTTTATTGTAACTATTGTCGCTATTTTATTTGTAAAGAAAATATATGAAGACAGAGAGTCTGCAAGAATTATTACGAATGATAGACTTGATGTTTTATATGAAATTAGGGAAGATGATTTAAAGAACTATGTTGTTGAAAATCGAAAGATTCTTTTATATACATCGAATTCTTTAGATGATTCTTTAAAAGAGTTTGAGGAATCCTTTCGAAATTATATAGTAAAAAATGAACTGTCAAAAGAGATTATTTATTTAAATTTAAATCAAATTAGTTCGAGGTTTTATACAAATTTAAGTGAAAAATATTCTGCACAGGAATTAAAACAAGTAAAATTTCCTCAAAATCAAGCAAATATTTATGTTTTAGAGGATGGAAAAATAACAGATGTTTTATATAAAGATCCTACTTCCATTTCTTTAGAAGATGTTATTCTCTTTTTGGATAGGGTGATTCAAGAATGATTCATGTTGTTTTATATGAACCAGAAATTCCCGGAAATACAGGGAATATTATGCGTACTTGTGCAGGGACAAATGTAAAACTTCATTTGATTGAGCCTTTGGGTTTTCAATTAGATGATGCACATATTAAAAGAAGTGGCGTAAATTATATTGAATACTGTGATTATACGGTATATCCTGATTTTGATACATTTAAGAAACAAAATGCAGGAACATATTATTATTTAACAAGGTATGGGAATAGACCTCATACAAGTTTTGACTATTCAAATAAAGAAGAAAATATTTATTTTATTTTCGGAAAAGAAAGTACAGGAATTCCCAAAAATATTTTGAAGGAAGACTTAGAACATTGTATGCGAATGCCCATGAATGGAAAAATTCGAGCTTTAAATTTGTCGAATACAGTAGCGATTATGGTTTACGAAGCATTAAGGCAAAGAAATTATGAAGGTTTGTCTTTTACAGAAACATTTAAAGGGGCGGATTTCTTAGAAAAATAAGCTTGTAAAAAATATATTTTAGTGTTATTATGTTATAAAAGAATAGGAGGATGCTAGATGGATGTAGCTATTATAGTTATGATTGTCATACTAGTGCTTGCCCTTTTTGCCGTTACAGGTTTTTATGTTGATGAAAAAGAGCGAGTAACAAAGAAAAGAATAAAAAAATACCGTGATACGGTTTTGAAGCATATAGGAAATGAACAAGAAAGTGTTGTTCCTGAGAAAGTGGAGAATCTAGAGGAAGAAAATAGAATAAACCAGAATGTAATGGAAGATAGTCATGGAATGAATGAAGCGATTGTTGTTCCTGAAAGTGAGGAGTTTAAAGAAGAGAGTTCTGTAGATTCTAAGCTAGATTATTCATCCGAGAATAGGGAGGATTTAGAAAAAAAAGAAATTTTTGAAGAAAAGAATATTCCTATAACCGAGAATGAACAAACGGCTATAAATGATATTGAAAATAGTGAAGAACTTATGATTAATGAACCTTTATCTATGATAGAGGAACCTATTCGTGAGAATGGATCATTTGAAACGGGTGAATTTAAACAGAGGGAGTCACAAATAGAGCTACCTTCTCAGTTTGAGCCTGAAATGGCAACAGTTGAATTATCAAACTTAGAGGAGCAAATAGAGAAAACCGTAGAAAAATATACAGAAGAAAATGTAGAATCATTTGAGAGTGTTGAAGAAGAAAATCTGGATATAGAAGAACAACCAGTAGAAGAATACCCAGAAGAAAGTGTTGAACTATTTGAGAGTGTTGAAGAAGAAAATTTAGATACAGAAGAACAACCAGTAGAGGAATACTCAGAAGAAAATGTAGAACCATTTGAGAGTGTTGAAGAAGCAAGTCTTGATACAGAAGAACAACCAGTGGAAGAATATGTAGAAGAAAATGCTGAACCATTTGAGAGTGTTGAAGAAGCAAGTCTAGATACAGAAGAACAACCAGTAGAAGAATATGCAGAAGAAAATAAAGATTCTGCGATAAATGATTTAAATTCTTTTGATGCTGATGAACTTATTTTAGAAGGAATTCCAAAAATGGAAATACCATCTACTACAAGTGAAATAGAAGAGGATTTATTTTCACCAGAAAATACAGATACATTAAAAGAACCATTTTCTTATGAGGATTTTACATTAGATAATATTCCATATATGGAGCCAATTAACTTTAGTACAACAGATATAAATTCTCAGAATGTAGCGAATGAATTAACGAATAGTGTAGGCGATTTAGTTTTAGATAATCAAACGGAAATTGATAGAGAATTTGAAAAGTTTCTTCAAGAAGAGGATGATGAATTAAAACAACAATTTTCTTCTTTAAATTCTGAAAAGAAAGAAGAATTTAAATCTCTAGATGATGAAGATGAAGACTTGTGGTCTTTCTAAGAAGATGTTGAAAATAGAACATCTTTTTTGTGTGAAGGTTTGAAAAATGGACAGAATAAAAATTATAGAAAAGTTATGAAAAGAAAAGCTTGTAAATGAATGGACTTTATATATGCAATTTGATAAAATATGGAGGGTGAATAGTATATGGAGCAGGATAGAATAAACCAATTGGTGGATATTATAAATAGGTCAAGTTATGAGTATTATGTTTTAGATTCTCCAACGATTACAGATCAAGAATATGATGATTATTTTAGGGAATTATTAAAACTAGAAGAAAAATTTCCTATGTATAAAAGACAAGATTCTCCAACAAATCGAGTGGGAGGTCAAGCAATTGATAAATTTAATAAAGTGGTGCACCAGAGACCTATGCTGTCTTTTGATGACATATTTAATGAAGAAGAGGTTGTTGAATTTGATGAGCGAGTTCGAAAACTTGTTCCAAATCCAGAATATACATTAGAACCTAAAATGGATGGTTTGTCAGGTTCTTTAATTTATGAAAAAGGAGTGTTAGTTAGGGGAGCAACCCGTGGTGATGGAATTGTTGGTGAGGATATTACTTTCAATGTAAAAACCATTAAATCAGTTCCTCTTCATCTTACACAAGATATTGATATTGAGGTTCGTGGAGAAATTTATATGAGTTTTGATTCTTTCGAAAAGTCAAATCAGGAAAGAGAAAGAAATGGGGAAACTCCTTTTGCTAATCCAAGAAATGCCGCTGCTGGTTCTGTAAGACAGTTAGATAGTAAAATCACGGCTAAACGAAATTTGGATTTTATGGCTTATTTTTTGCCAAATCCAGAAGATTATGGAATAAAAACGCAAGAAGAATCTCTTAAATTCTTAAGAAAATTAGGGTTTGTAACGAATAAAAATTTAAATCAAGTGGTATCAACAACGAATGAGATTATGATGTATATTGATGATTTAGGGGCAAAAAGAGAAAAATTGCCATTTGCGATTGATGGGGTTGTAATAAAGGTAAATGATTTATCAGATGAAGAAAAACTAGGATTTACTTCTAGAGTTCCTAGGTGGGGAATTGCTTATAAATTTCCTGCTGAAGAGGTATTGACAACATTGTTGGATATTAAATTTACAGTAGGAAGAACAGGTAAAATTACACCAAATGCTTTGTTTCACCCTGTTCATGTTGCAGGGTCGTTAGTATCTAAAGCAACTTTGCATAATGAAGATTATTGTAAACAGAAGGATATTCGCATAGGAGATATTATTTGCATTCGTAAAGCGGGAGATGTGATTCCAGAAGTTGTTGGTGTGAAAGAAAATAGAAGAACTTCTTCTTTGTCTCCTTTTGAGATGATTCGTTTTTGTCCTATGTGTGGAGAAGAATTAGTAAAAAAGGAAGCACATCATTATTGTATGAATGAACATTGTCCAGCTAGAAAAATAGAATCTCTTATTCATTTCGTATCTAGAGATGCTATGTATATTGAAGGATTTGGCGAAAGAATTGTTGAAGATTTATATAATATGAATTATATAAAGAAAGTTTCTGACTTTTATGATTTAAAAAAATACAAGGAAGAATTAAAAGAATTAGAAGGTTATGGAGAAAAGAGCATTCAAAATCTTTTGGATGGGATTGAGGCAAGTAAACAAAATTCTTTAGAAAGACTTATTTTTGCTTTGGGCATTCGTTATATTGGGAAAAAAACAGCTAAGATACTTGCTAAAAAATATAAGACGATGGATAATTTATTATCTACAACTTATGAAGATTTAATTTCTATTGATGATATAGGAGAAATAATGGCAGATAGTATTATGAACTTTATACAAAATTCATGTAATTTAGATTTAATTACCGAATTAAAAGAATATGGGGTTCAGATGCTATATAAAGGCATGGATACGAAAAATAATTCTTATATTGAAAATAAAACTTTTGTTTTGACTGGAAGCTTAGAAAAATTTTCAAGAGAAGAAGCAAGTCGTATTATAGAGGAAAATGGTGGAAAAACATCGTCCTCTGTTACAAGTAAAACAGGTGTAGTGGTAGTAGGATCTCATCCTGGAAGTAAATATAAAAAAGCGTTAGAGCTTGGGATTGAAATCTGGACAGAAGATGACTTTTTAGAGAAGGTGAAAAAAAATACATAAAGTGTTAGAAATTCCCCTCCCTATAAAAAGACTTAGAATAGTAGAAAGACT
>CAJTSN010000046.1 GCA_910578745.1 uncultured Bacilli bacterium | reverse complement strand
TACTACTGTGTATGATCGTAGCGATATTAGGAACAAATGCAGCGAGTAGTAATCCGCCATCAAATGGAGTAAGTTATGGAAAGAATAATCAAACCACTGTAGAAGGAGCTTTAAATGATTTATATACAAAAGCAAACTATGGAAATGCAAGTGCAAGCCAAATATTAAAAGATAAGACGGCCTTAGTTGGAGGAAGTAAGGTCACAGGAACAATGCCTAATAATTTAAGTGGGACAGCAAGTTCAGTAATTACTTATGAAAACTCACTATATTATCGAATACCAGCAGGATATTATGGAGGCTTGGGCTGGGGTTCAGAGATAAGTGCAACCTATGCGGATGTAGCGAGTGCGATCGGATTAACGGCAGGTAAGCTATTAAAAGGACAAACTGTTCTAGGAATCACAGGAACAGGAGAAACAACATGTCCAACGTGTGAGAGTCAGGGGTATTATAAAATTAAGAAATTTGAAGAAGTTAAGGCAACAGTAGATAGTTACCAAACTTTTAATGGAAGTTGGAAACGGTTATCAGATCATACGGTAACAAGTAATAGTTCGGCAGGTGGAGTTTCAAAATTCACAATAAGCTTAAAAGATGATTTAGGGATTAGTCCAACACAAATTGTAGATTATACAATTATTTTCACCTGTAATGATAACTTTAGATTTAGTAGAGGATATGATAAAAATTCTGAAACAGCAATGTATTGGTATCCAGAAGGAGGGAGATTAGTTGTTACTAAAGAGGGAAATAATCAGTTTGGCTTATTTGGAAATAATACATTAAATAGTACATTACACTCTATGGCTGCCTATGTTTCAGGTTCTAATATAGGGGTAAAATTTTCTACTACAAGGTTTACAGATACGAACGGAACGACGAATAGTACTTTTGAAACAAAATGTACAGAATTTTATTTAAGTGGGACAATAGTATATAAATAAAATATTTAGAAATAAAGAATTAGAAAAACTAATTTTTTATTTTGGTTTTCTATATGTAATAGGCCATAAATTAGATGTACTTATAAAATTTTTGTTGAATGTATTTTTTATCATCCTGTGTAAATCAGTAAATTTGACAGAATCATATATTTCCTTATAATAGTAAGCATATATTGTTTAGGGGGAGAAAATAGATGTTGAAAAAAAATATAGAAAAAATGGAAAGATTATTTAGTGTAGAAGCCTCTATTGCCAATATTTATCAAAAGTTGATGCAATTAGAAAAAGAGAATAAGAAAAATAGTAAAGTTTATAAGGAAAATTTTACTTACTTGGAACTAATTCAGCCTATAGAACACAGACTAGTAAGAGAAATATATGAGGAGATGGAAATAGAAGATATTTTAGAAATTTTTTCTGATGTAGTAGAACAAGATGATATTTTGATGCATGTCACTTCTTTTTCAAAAATGTTTGATGTGAGAAGTCGAGTTATACAAATGTTTATGGATTATCATTTTAAAGAAGCTATGGATACGACTACAGATGACTATATAGTGAATCATAGTAAAACTCTTTTTATTTATGAACAGGTTATATTGAAAAATTTAATTGCTTTAGCAAATATGCATAGTGAAGAAAATTTTTATAGAGAAGTATATCTTACTTTAAAATATAATGGTATTTACACATATGCCAATTTATTAGAGAATGCGTTTGAAACAAATTTCGCAACCAGTAAAGATATAGAACATTTATGTTTTACTTATCGTTTACCCTATAAGCAAACAGAAGAAGAAATAGTGGGAATATGTATAAAGGATCTGCAGTCTTTTTTACAAGAATGGAAAAAATTAGCGAATAGTAGGAATATAGAATTTTACTTGGAAAATAGTCAGATAAATCCTGAATTTGATTTACAATTCATGTATGATAAAATAGGGGCATACTTAATGATTGTTGATGAAAATAGTTATCATTACTTGCAAGATTATCTAGAAACATTAAACGTAAATGATTATGAGAAAAGTAGCATTTATTCCCTTTTCAATTCGATAAAAGCATCAAAAATTCTTTTAGAACCAAAAAATAAACATGCATTTGTGAAGAAAAATTTACTATCTAGTATTGAGTTCTATAATAAAAATTAGAACACAATTTTTATTATAGAGTTATTCGTGGTCAATTGTAGATTTGTTATATGTTCTCCATTTTGAAAAGTATAGCGAAGTGGTGGTTTAGAAATCGAAAAACGAGGTAGATGCCTTGTTTTTATTATGTACACTTGTTAAAATAGGAATAGAAGCAAAGAAAAAAAGCTATATATAATGAGGTGAGAGATATGAGGGAGAAAAAAAAGCCAGAGTTATTAGCGCCAGCTGGTAATATGGAAGCTTTAAAAGCAGCTATTTTGGCAGGCTGTGATGCGGTTTATTTGGGTGGAAAATGTTTTGGAGCTCGAAGTTTTTCTAAAAATTTTACAGATGAAGAAATGATAGAAGCCATATCTTATGCTCATTTATATGGAGTAAAGATTTATGTGACTATGAATACGCTCATTTATGAAAGTGAGGTCACACACTTTTTAGAATATGTAGACTTTCTATATAGAAATAATGTGGATGCCCTCATTATACAAGATATAGGAATGATGGATTTAATAAGGCAAACCTATCCTGATTTAGAATTACATGCCTCTACACAAATGCATATTCATAATCTAGAAGGTGTACAATTTGTAGAAGAAATTGGTTTAAAACGGGTGGTTCTTGCCCGTGAGACACCTATTTCTTTAATTAAACAGATAAAAGAAAAAACAAATATAGAATTAGAAATCTTTATTCATGGAGCCTTATGTGTCAGTTATTCAGGGGAATGTTTAATGAGTAGTTTATTAAATGGGCGAAGTGGAAATAGAGGGACGTGTAGCCAATGTTGTCGAATGCCTTATGACTTAGAAATCGATGGAAAAATAGTAAACCAAGAAAAATATGTGCTAAGTCCAAAAGATTTACTAGGACTTTATGATTTAGAGACCCTTTTGAAAATAGGCGTTGATTCTTTGAAAATAGAAGGGAGAATGAAGAGAAAAGAGTATGTATATATTGTTACAAAGCTTTATCGGAAGGCGATCGATTCTTATTTTGAAAAAGGGAAGATTGAAATAGAAAAGGATGAAATAGAAGAACTAAAGAAAATATTCAATCGTGGGTTTACAAAGGGATTCTTAAATGAAGAGAAAAGTGAAGATTGGATTCAGGAAGTAAGACCAAATCATATGGGAATTCCTATAGGAAAAGTTGTAAAAGTAGAGAAAAATTTTGTGACTGTAAAACTTAGTCATTCAGTACATCAAGAGGATGGAATTCGTATTTTAGGAAAACAAGATACAGGACTTATATTAAATAAGATATACAAAAATAAGAAGTTAGTAAATATAGCAACTTCTAATGAAGAAATCTCTTTTTATGTAAAAGATAGGGTAGAAAAGGGAGGAACGGTTTTACTTACTACAGATTCGAAACAGATGAAGGAAATGACTAGAAGATTTAAGCAAGAAAAACGAAAAGTTTGGATAGAAGGACATCTTATATGTAGGGAAGATGTGTTATCGTTTACCGTCTTTGATGGAATAAATCAAGTTTGTGTAAAGAGTTCTTCTTTACCTGAAAAAGCAAAAAACAGTCAAACTCCAAAAGAGAGAATTCTAAAACAGATAAAGAAAACAGGAAATACCATTTTTAACTTTTCTAAATTGACATATCAAATCGATGAAGATTTATTTGTAAGTATCAAAGCTTTAAATGAATTAAGAAGAGATGCTTTACAAAAATTAGAAGAGAAGAGAATGTATTTTATCCCTTATAAAAAGGGTGTATATTCGCGTGAAGTTCCTAGTTTTGAAGAGAAAAAGGGAGTGGTTCTTTTTATTCATTCTATAAATGATGTAAATGAAGTCGATACCGAATATATTGTGGATGATATTAAGTTATATGAACAATTAAAAGAGAAGTACCAAGTTTATTTAAGACTTCCTAGAGTGAATGAGGAAGTTCCTAAGATAGAAGGCGATTTACTTGTCACCGAGTTAGGAAGTTTTTATAAATACAAAAATGTTTGTACGGATTTTTCTTTGAATGTGGTAAATTCTTATGCAGTTGCTTTCTTACATGCACTGGGGGTAAAAAGGGTGACACTATCTTATGAATTAAATGACTATCAAATAAAAAATATAATCGAGGCTTATCAAACAAGATATGGAAAGAATCCAAATTTAGAAATGATTGTTTCTTCTAGACCAGAAGTCATGCTTTTAAAATATGATTTATTAAGAGGAAATAAAAGAGGGACTTTAATTGATGTTCATAAACATAAATATCCTGTAATGAAAAAAGAGAATCTTACAACCATTTATCATTTTGAAAAAATGGAAAAGGAAAATCCAAAACAGTATTTTGATTTAGGAATCACAAAAATAAGGTACCACTTATAAAGAAAGTGATGGAAAACGAAATTTTTTTTAGAATATATGCATTGGAGATAGGAATATTTTATATGTTGAAAGAATAGAGTAATGATGTATGTCGAATATTTCAGTTATAAAAAATGAAATAAATATAGAAATGATTAGTATAGTAGAGAAAAAGTGGAAGATAGTCTTTAAATGAGGTTGGATTCTAAAAGTATTACACTCTCCTTGTTCTAATAATTGTCTAATTGTATGGTTAAATTGAATAAAAAAATAATGATTTTTCAAAGCTGTATCATTTCTACTATTTAAATGAATGCTATTAAAAGTTCCATCTTTTTCTATCTAAATTCACTATTTCAATAATGTTATTATCATTAACACCTAGATTGCTTAAATAGCGAAAAAATAGTTTCTTTTTTCTTTTTACATTCAATATATTTAAATACATTAAGAAAATGCTTTTTATATTCGATTTCAGTAGATAAAAAATAATTTTGTGTGAGGTTTGATTTTCAAGCTTTATATTTCCTTCAAATGCAGAATTGACTTCTTTAAGTCTATCTGGTTTTAAATTAAAAATAAATTCCAAATTGTATTTTTTACATAAAGTCATAATAGGATAAGGAGCATATAAAGCACCACCAGTAATAATGAATTTTTGCTTAGGATAATTCTTTTAATCATACATTTAAAAGCATTTGTTTCACAATCTTGTTTTTGACTTTCAGTAAATATTTTTTCATTTTCTATCAATTTAGAATCTAAACTTATACAATATTACCAACAAGTAATTTACATTCTAAAATATACTTGTAATAAGAAATTTTTCCATCTTTACTTTTTCTAGTTAAGTAATTGTCGTTTAAGTTATAACTGTGATTCGATAGACCTGTTTCATCAAAAAGAAGTTGAAAATAGTTAATTTTATTGTTATCTTCGAATTTATATTTTTCAAACATTTTAAAGCGAATCAAAGTCTTAACAATATACTTTTGGATATTTCTTAATTCATCGGTTTTAATATTTATGAAGATGTCTTGAATGGTTTGCCAATCAGGCAAGTTTGACCACAAATTTTAGATAAATTTGAAATACAATGTTCCATATTAAAACTGTCTAATGAAATGTCAGACATAGTGGTTAAACCGCACAGAAGAGGAGGTAATCTAGTAATACATATTGTTTTCATTTTATGGGTGACATAACTTTGCTTTCTGCTATCAGTTAAATTCTCAAACATATTAAATAATTCTTTTATTAAATCTTTATCTTTTTCCTTTCTTTTCGCATTCTTCTATTCATTACTATGACCACTTTTATTCTAAGATAATTATAATAGAAATTCTTTGCAGATAAAATCTATTTTGTTTTTCTCTTTTTCTAGAAATAGATAAAATCATTTACTTATAAATTGAAAAATAGTATAATTAATGTAGGAATACTTAGTTAGTTTAGGTACTATTCCCCTTTACTTTTTAAAAGTGAAAGGGGGGTGGAATTATGAGAAAGAAAGACGAATATCTTTGTACGATCATAATACTCCTTATTATTGTGATTATTATCATACTAATAAAAATAGTACCAACTGTATAAGTCGGTACTAAATCATATAACTATGGGATAGTACCTAACTCTTCGAAACTAGGTATTCCCTTTTTTATTGTATGAGTTTTTTCTCATCTGTATACAATATACCATAAATTTATTAAAATTTCAAACCCTTTGTTCATAGATACCATTTTATATATAGAAAATAGAAAAATAATTTTCTTGCTCCTTTTTATAAGCTCTATTCAAACAATTTATCATCTAGCTATTTTTCTTAAAATACTATATAATACTGTTAGGGTGATTCTATGTGGAATATTGGAAAAGTAGAGATAAAAAATAAAGTTGTATTGGCTCCAATGGCTGGAATATCCAACCCATCCTATATGAAAATATGCGAAGAAATGCAAGTGGGTTATGTTGTTACAGAACTGATTAGCGCGGAAGCAATTGTTCGTGCGAATAAAAAAACATTAGAGATGTTAAATGGAATTGAAATACTTCATATTCCTTTTGGAATACAACTTTTTGGTTCGAATCCAGAAACACTAAAAGAAGCTGCAAAATATATAGAAGAACAATTCCACCCAGCTGTTATTGATATCAATATGGGGTGTCCAGTTCCTAAAGTAGCTACTCGTGCAGGTGCAGGAAGCGCTTTATTAAAACATCCAGAACAAGTCGAAAAAATTGTTCGTGCCGTTGTTGAAAACGTCCATACGCCTGTTACTGTGAAAATAAGAAGTGGTTGGGATCATGATCACATTTGTGCGACTGAAATTGCAAAAGTAATTGAAAAATCAGGTGCAAGCGCAATTTGTGTGCACCCTAGAACACGTGCGCAAGGCTATAGTGGAAAAGCGGATTGGAATATTATTAAAGAGGTAAAACAAACAGTAAAGATTCCTGTGATTGGAAATGGAGATATTCGAAGTTGTTATGATGCGAAAAAAATGCTTGATGAAACAGGTTGTGATGCGATTATGATTGGAAGAGCAGCTCTTGGAAATCCTTGGCTAATAAGAGAATGTGTTGCTTATTTAGAAATGGGTGAAAATCCAATAGAGGTAACAATAGAGGAAAAAATTTCTATGATGGAGAAACATTTAAACAATTTGATAAAATTTAAAAATGAAAAAGCAGCTCTTTTAGAAATTCGAAGTCATA
Source organism: uncultured Bacilli bacterium (assembly GCA_910578745.1). Taxonomy (GTDB): domain Bacteria; phylum Bacillota_I; class Bacilli_A; order RF39; family UBA660; genus CATOJL01. The sequence continues at coordinate 4,983 of CAJTSN010000046.1, read as the reverse complement.
TATCTTGGTATTTAAAGGGAGTCCCTCATGGAAATGAGTTAAAAATAGAACTTTTTAAGACAAAGACAATTGAGGATGTAAGAAAGTTAATAGAAGAATTTAAAGAAAGGGTTGGAATATAAATGCATAATAGAAGGCTAGTGGCTTATGTACTGGATTTGGTAATAATTACCTCATTTCTAAGTCTATGTTTCCTATTTTTTCCAAAAGAAAAGGAAATGAAAGAGATCCAAGCACAGGTAGATACTTTATCAGCACAATACACAGAAGGACAGATTAGTGTACCTCATTATTTTATGGAAATGAGTCGTTTAGAAAAACAGCGAAGTGAGAAACAAACATTTAAGATAATAATAAATGGAATAGGAATTTTGATTTATTATATGATCATTCCCTTGTTTTTACATGGTGCTACTTTTGGAATGAAATTGATGCATCTTAAAATTATTTCTAATAAAAATAAGAATATTCTTTTGGCCCTTTTCTTTAGAACTTTATTACTTGATGGACTCTTATCTACACTCCTTCTTCTTTTAGGAATTTACATGATTAGCGGAAAGTTTTATTTAAGTTTTATAAGTGTTTTAGTTTTATTACAGCTTTTGACTTTGCTTGCTAGTTATTTTATGGTAAAATGTAGAAGTGATAAGGCAGGACTTTGTGATTTTTTAAGTCATAGCAAAATTGTAGCCCTTAGTTAGGAGAATGTTTAATGAGAAAACTGACAGAACAAGAACTGGTAAGAAGAGAAAAATTAGAAGAAATTAAAAAAGTATGCAACCCATATCCTGAAAAATATGAAAAGACGCATGCCTTAAAAGATGCTAAAAATCTAGAAGATGGAACAAAAGATGTGAGCATTGCAGGAAGAATTATCTTTATGCGTAAAATGGGCAAATTAAGTTTTGTTCGTATTCGTGATTTAGAAGGAGATATGCAACTTGAATTTAAGGTGGATCTTTTAGGTGAAGAAAACTATGATTTCTTTAAAAAGCAAATGGATTCAGGAGATTTTATTGGTGCAAGGGGAGAAATATTTACAACAGGAACAGGAGAAAAGACACTTCGTGTCCATACATTTACTTTTTTAGGAAAATCCTTACGTCCTCTTCCTGAGAAATTTCATGGACTTGCGGATATTGAAATGAAATATCGCCAAAGATATGTTGATTTAATTACGAATGAAGAATCTAGACGTGTCTTTTTAGGAAGAAGTAAGTTTTATGCTTTCTTGCACAAATTTTTAGGAGAAAATGGTTTTTTACAGGTGGAAACACCTATTCTTCAAACTGCCGTTTGTGGGGCAAGTGCGAAACCATTTTATACACATCATAATGCACTTGATTTAGACTGTAATTTAAGAATAGCACCTGAAACGTATTTAAAACAGTGTATTGCAGCAGGGTTTGACCGTGTCTATGAGGTAGCAAAATGTTTTAGAAACGAAGGAATGGATAGTGAACATTTACAAGAATTCACCCAAGTAGAATGGTATGCTTCTTATTGGAATTATGAAGATAATATTAAATTTTATACTAAATTTATAAGAGAATTGTTACAAGAATTAATAGGAACGACGACGATTACTTATCAGGGAGTGACTCTTGATTTTGGTCGAGAAGAATGGATGAGAATTGATTATTGTGCAAAGATGAAGAAAATTTTTGGATTTGAATTTTTAGAAATAGAAGATCCGATGGAATTAAAAGAAAAAATTGTAGAAAAAGGCTTATTTAGATATGAAGAATTAGAAGAATATAAATCTTTAAGCCAAATTATTGATTTTGTTTATAAAAAGAAGGTCCGTGAAACGATTATTGAGCCAACAATTATTTATAATTATCCAAGTGTTTTGATACCACTTGCTAGAAGAAATGATTTTGATCAAAAACGAATTGATGTATTTCAAGTGGTCGCTATGAAAACGGAATTATGTAAAGCCTACTCAGAATTAGTTAATCCATTTGAACAAAGAAAAACATTTGAGGACCAATTAAAAGCAAAAGAGCAAGGCGATGAGGAAACCATGGAAATGGATGAGAATTTCCTACTTGCTATGGAACAGGGAATGCCACCAATATCTGGACTCGGATTTGGAATTGACCGACTTATGATGCTCATTTATGATGTACCATCGGTTCGAGATGTTGTTTTATTCCCATTAATGAGACCGGAGGAACAAGAATGACGATTTATGTATTAAGGCATGGCCAAACAGAAGAAAATACAAGAGGTATTTTACAAGGAGATATGGAAACCCTTTTAAATGAAAAAGGAAGGGAGCAAGCACTTGCTGTACGTGATAAGGTAAAGGAAGCAGGAATTGATTTAGTGATTTCTTCTCCAAAAGTAAGGGCGAAAGAAACGGCGATTTTGGCAGCTCCAGGAATTGAATTGATCGAAGATGAAAGGCTTCTTAGTCGTCATCATGGAGAATTTGAGGGAATGTGTAGAGATCAAATCAATTTAAAAGAATATTGGAATATTAAGAAAAATGTTCAATATGAGAAAGCAGAGAGTATGGGAGAAATATTTAATCGTGTTTCTTCCTTACTAAATGATATTTCTATGAAATATAGTGATAGAACCGTTTTACTTGTTACCCATAGTGGACTTACAAGGGTACTTTATTACTATTTCAATGGATTTCCAGAAGATGGAGATTTAACAGAATATGAATCAACAACTTGTTCCTTTGAAAAATATGAGTTAAATTAGTTTATTGTTTAGGGGGAAAGAGTAATGAAAAATTTAACGAATAAAAAAGAAGCTTTGTTGTATCTTGAGGAAGGAAGATTACTTCATGGTTTAAATGATTTATCTGAAGATTTACAAAATGATCCAGAAGTAATATTTGCATATGCAAGAAAATGGTCAACGACTGCTTATCGAGATAAAAAGGAATTTTTTCGTTCTAGTCGAGAGAACATGAAAGAATTATTAAAAACAAACATTTCTCTAGAGTTGTTAGAAGATAAAGATTTAGAAGATCCAGAATATATGAAAATTGCGATTATGAGTAAACCAGATCGTTTGAGGCAATTATTTTGGTCGTCACATAATGGTGTATTAAAGAAAACGATTGATAAAGAAATGGCTTTATTTTTAGTTCGTAAAGAAGGAATCAATCTTCGCTATTTACGTTCATTTCAAAATGATGAAGATGTCGTTTTTGAGGCCATATGTGAAGATGTTCGCTCTATTCACTATGCAAGTCCAAGGATTCAATGTTTTTTTGGAGACATGGTTTTTGTAGATGAGATGAAATTACAAGATTCTATTCAATTTATAAAGGAAAAAATAGATCAGATAAGACAGTTGCAAGCAAAAATTGATTTTTATCTACAACAAGAGGACCTTAAATATTTGTTACAACAAATGTCTATTTTAACAGAAGAGGTTGAGTTGGAAGTACAAGGTATAGCAGAAGCAAAACAGAAGGTAAAACAGAAAATGAAAGATGGAATTATTTCTTATCATGGGGAGATTTTATACAAAAAATAAAGGAGAAAAATATGAAACTTTATCAAAAAGGGTATGAAGTTTTATGTTGTATGAAAAGTTTGTATTTAAAAAGACAAATGGGTTTTGCAATTCTATTAAGTGATATCGAAATTCTTCCTTTGGGAAAAGTTTTGAAAAAAAAGAAAAAATCTATACGAAAGAGAATATGACAGAACTTTATTTGAATAGATATAATAAAAGGAGGAAAAAATGAAGATTTTAACAATTAATGCAGGTAGTTCTTCTATGAAGTTTTCTATTATAGAACTACCAGAAGAAAAGGAATTGATTAATGGGTATTTTCAAAGAATAGGATTAGAGGGTAGTTTTTATGATTTAAAAATAAATGGTGAAAAACTACATAGAGATTTAGAAATACCAAATCATTTAGTGGCCTTAGAATGTATAAAAAAGGAAATTGTAGATTTAGGTGTTGTAGAAAACTTAAATCAAATTGATGGAATTGGACATCGATTAGTACATGGTGGAGAAAAGTATAAAAAGAGTGTATTAATTGATGAAGAAGTTATGAAAACATGTGAAAAATTTAAGAAGCTTGCGAAATTACATATGCCAGCTATGTTAGCTTGTATAGAAGCATCAAAAGAGGCTTTTCCAAATACACCAATGGTAGCTGTGTTTGATACAGCGTATCATCAAACGATGGAGCCAGTCAACTTTTTATATCCGCTACCTTATGAGTGGTATACAAAATATGGCGTTCGTAAATATGGTTTTCATGGAACCAGTCATCGATTTATTAACTTAGAAATTAGCAAACATTTAAACCGAAATGATTTGAAAGTGATTTCATGTCACATTGGAAGTGGGGCGAGTGTATGTGCGATTGACTCAGGAAAAGTCGTTGATACTTCTATGGGATTTTCACCAATCACAGGAATTATGATGGGAACGCGTCCAGGCGATATTGATCCTAGTATTATTGAATACATTATGGATGAAGAAGGTATTTCTTTAGAAGAAGTGATGACTGTCTTTAATAAAAAAAGTGGATTAGAAGGTATATGCGGAAAGTCTGACTCTAGAGATGTAGAGGATGGAATTAAAGCAGGAGATGAAAAGTGTCAATTAGCGCAAGATATGTATACACAAAAAGTAGCTAATTATGTTGCTATGTATAACAATTTATTAAATGGAGCAGATGTCATAGTTTTAACCGCTGGTCTTGGAGAAAATTCAATTCAAACTAGGGAAGATGTATTAAATAAACTTTCTTCTTTAGGAATTAAAATTGATAAAGAAGCAAATGATTTTAGAGGAAAGTTTAGATGTATTACAACGGAGGATTCAAAAATTCCTGTATATGTGATTCCAACAAATGAAGAATTAATGATAGCAAGAGATACATTTGAATTAGTAAGGTAAGAGTAGCTATGAAAGCTATATAGTTTCTTTTAAAAAAGACAATTAGAAAAGTGATGAAAGTCACTTTTTTTGATGTGAAAAAATAAGTTGACA
>CAJTSN010000045.1:10040-12241 GCA_910578745.1 uncultured Bacilli bacterium | reverse complement strand
TCAAATATTGAAATGACTTTAGAAATAAACGATATGTCTTTATCGACTTATGATTCAAATTTTGTATTATCTGGTTCTATAACCTATCAATAAAAAATCCTATAATAAATCAGTGTCATTAGCTTAAGAAGGGAGAAAGTATACTGCTTTTATAATAGGCTGTCATTTCGATTAAAAAAAATTGAACTTTGTCATGTGAATTTATATGGAGATTATACAATAAATTAAAATCGATGGGATGCCGATTTTAGAATGTTAAGTACTTCAAGTATGTATTGGTATATGATAAATGTTCCAAATGATTTTTATGTATCAAATTCAAATTCTGTAGACAATTATACAGATACAATAGCAAGGTGTGTGCTTGATGGAAACAAATTGAGGTTTCGAGTTAGTCTTAACTATAATGGTACTACAAGTCGAGCATGTGCACTAGATACACGTGCAGATGAATTTTATTTATCGGGTGTTATAGCTTATGATTAGAGAGAAAGTGATGAAAGTCACTTTTTTTGTTGTATAAAATAAGCCAACAAAATGATGGGGAGGTCGTGGGATAATGAGGATATAGTGAAAAGTTGGATGTAGTGGGAAATTACATTATCTCTATCGTTGGAATTATGATGTATGAATGGATTATTCATAAATTAGGAGAATTTTTTAATTTAGGAAAGTTAAAAACGGTCTAGTGTTAAGTTAAAATAAGTTTTTTAAAAATTTTTATGAAAATAACAAAAGGAAAAATTTTAAAATAGAAAAAGAAAAAATTGATGTAAAATAAACTTGACATTTTTTAAGAACAGTTTTATACTTATAGTAAAGTTAACTTTACAAAGGAGGAATTGTTTGGAAAATAAAGTCGAATATTATAGGAAAGAATTAGGAGAAACTCAAGAAGAACTTGCCTATGCACTTGGGGTATCCAGACAAACGATTATTTCTATTGAAAAAGGAAAATATAATCCTTCGATTATATTGGCTTTTAAAATAGCTACGCATTTTAAAAGAACAATAGAAGAAATATTTATTTATAAGGAGGAAAGTCATGAGTAAATATATGAAACATAAACTTATTGGTGCTCTTTTATGTTTAATTATTGGAATGCTTATTTTGATTTATATCTTTTTTGGTAAACCAAAAGAAGAAACTCATTCTTATTTATTAGGCTTTATTTTAGGAATTTCAATGGTGGCGGTTTATTTTTTAACTTTAGTCTTTAGTTCGTTTAAAAGCAAGAAAATCAAATACCATTTTGAAATGAAAGAAACAGATGAGAGATATCAGTATATTTATCATATGGCCATGGCTTGTACATTTAGGCTTAGCATTTTTATTGAGGCCATTGCGAGTATTGTATGTGCATTTCTAAACCACATGCAATTCGCACAGGAGTTAGGACTTTTAGTAGGAATGCAGTTAATTTTGTATCTGGTATTTTATTCAATTATTAAAATAAAAAATTAAGGAGGCTTTTATGCTTAAAGTAGAACATGTTACAAAATATTATGGAGATTTTTTAGCGGTCGACGATTTATCTTTTACTGTAAAAGAAGGAGAGATATTTGGCTTGCTTGGAGTAAATGGGGCTGGAAAGACAACAACATTTCGAATGATTATGGGTCTATTGGAACCTACAAAAGGTTCTGTTACTCTAGATGGAAAAAAGATTGATTATAACATGACAGACAAAATTGGTTTTTTAACTGAAGAAAGAAGTTTACTTACAAAACTAACGGTTTATGATCAATGTATATTTTATGGAACTTTAAAAGGAATGAGTAAAAAGAAAATAGAAGAAAGACTAGATCTGTTATTAGAAAAATTTTCTATTTCACAGTATAAACATAAAAAGATTAAAGAATTATCAAAAGGGAATCAGCAAAAAATACAGTTTATTACTGCCATTTTAAATGAACCGAAATTATTAATTTTAGATGAACCTTTCTCAGGACTTGATCCATTTAATATTGAATTATTTAAAAAAGAAATTTTAGAATTATCGAAAGCAGGAAGTATGATTATCTTTTCATCACATCGTATGGATCATGTGGAGTTATTCTGTAAAAAATTAGTGGTGCTCCTTCATGGAAAAAGTGTTTTAGAAGGATATTTGAAAGATATTAAAGAAGAATATCAAAAACAAAATATTTTTATACAAGGAGAATTTGATGTAGAAGAAATCAAAAAAACAAAAGGTGTT
>CAJTSN010000045.1:0-10027 GCA_910578745.1 uncultured Bacilli bacterium | reverse complement strand
AATGAATATATTGTAAAAATAGAAAATCAAGATGTCGTTCCTCTTGTATTTAAAAAATTAAAAGAGGCAACAATTACAAAGTTTGTAGTAGAAGAAGCGAGTTTAAACGAGATCTTTATTGAGAAAGTAGGTGAAGAGTATGAGAAATAAGTTATTTTTTCTAACAGGAATGAGTTTAAAAAGAAAGATTAAAACGAAATGGTTTGTTTTAGCAAATATCCTTTTGTGTTTAGGAATTATTGGAATTTTTAATATTAATTCTATTATAAAGTTCTTTGGAGGAGACTTTGATGAGCCAATTAAAATTTATGTTGTAGATGAAACAAAAGAGTCTTATGAAATTTTAAAGGAACAAATTCATACTATAGATAAAGGCTATTATGGAGAGGAAAGTAATACTTATGAAGTACTTCCTTATACAGAAGAAGAGGCTATTACTGATTTTATAAAAGGAGAAAGTAAAAAGTATGCTTTTATTTTAAAGAAAGATGACAAATATGTTTTAGACGTAACTTTAATGAGTGATGGCTATATTGATACTGTCGATTATCAATTACTATCGACTGCAATTAATAATACAAAAACGATCATTGCAACAAATGAGTCCAATATTCCTTTAGAAGAAGTGGATAAAATTGTTGGGAAACTAGATATTAAAAGAGAAATTTTAGATGAAACAAAAAAGACAGAAGATGAAAATACTGGAATGATTATGAAAACGGTTTTTCCTATGATTATCTTACCATTTTTTATGCTAACTATTTTTCTAGTACAAATGATCGGAGCTGAAGTAAACGATGAAAAAACAACTAGAGGTATGGAAATTATTATTTCGAATGTAAGTGCGAAAACACATTTTGCATCTAAAGTACTGGCGGGAAACTTCTTTGTTTTATTGCAGGGTGGACTTTTAATTAGTTATGTTTTAATTGGTTTCGTTGTTAAAAATTTACTTTCTTCAAATCATTTATTTACAGGAATTGATACTGTAATTGGAGGAACTGTTTCTAAAGTATTTGAAAGTAGTTTTGCTTCACAATTAACTTATATTATTCCACTTTCTTTAATTTTAATGATAGTTACCTTTATTGCTTATTCATTGCTTGCTGGTATTTTAGCTTCTATTACGACGAATACAGAAGATTTTCAACAATTACAAACACCTATTATGATTATTTTACTTGTCGGTTACTATTTAGCCATTATGGCATCTACTTTTAAAGGCGCTTTATTTATACGCATCTTATCTTATGTTCCTTTAGTTTCAGCGATTTTATCTCCATCTTTACTTGTAATAGGACAAATTGGAATTGTAGATGTTCTTGTTTCAATAGTAATTACCATTTTGTTTGATTATTTATTAATACACTTTGGTCTTAAAATTTATAAAGTAGGAATTTTAAATTATTCTTCAGAAGGTTTATGGAAGAAAATGTTTAAAGCGTTAAAACAAAAATAAGAAAGCCTAGAATTTTTCTAGACTTTTTTCATGTGTAAACAGAATTTGACATTTTTTAGAAAACCGTGTATGATAACGATGTTTTGAAACGACAAAAGGAGACAAATTATGACAGATAGATTTTTGACAAATGGACAGTTAGAACAACTGACAACAAAGCAAAAAATAGAATATTTTTCAAATCTAAAAGAGTATTGTATAAGTGAGTATTCAAGAAAAAATCTAGGACTTGGATATGGAACAGTAACAAAAATTTATTCTAAATTAAGACATTATGATTATGATATAAGGGGAAAGAGTAATATACCAGAAGATGGAAGAGCCTTATTTGTTTGTAATCATTCAAATTCACATGATATTTTAACTGCAATTGAAATTTTTAGAAAATTAGGATTCAATACATCTGTCCTTGTAGCAAGTGATGATTTAGGAAGTTTAACAAGAAAGCTTTTCCAATCTTGTGATGCAGTGCTAATAGATAGACGAGATAAAAATTCCACCGAAAAGGGAGTTTATACATTTTCTGCTAATATAATAAATGGTATGCCAGGAGTTATATTTGGTGAAGCCACATGGAACTTACACCCCTATAAACGAATGCATCAAATAAAAATTGGAAGTGCTAAAATTGGAGCCATTACTGAGACCCCTATAATACCTACACTTTTTGAGTATGTAGAAGTGCCAAAAATTTGTTCTAGGGAGAAGGATTTATATACAGAATGTATTATTCATTTTGGTTCTCCTATTTATATAAAAAAGGAAGATAGTTTGATTACCCAAACCAATCAAATTCAAAAAATATTAGAGCAAATGCGATTCCAAATATGGAGTGAGATAGGAATAAAAAAAGAATCAATCGAGGATATAGACAAGGAAATGTATTTAAATCATACATATTTAAAAAAATTTGATGGGTTAGGATATACTTATGATTCTGAAAGTGAGTCAAAATTTCTTTTTTCAAAGAATGAAAAGACAACACAAAATGAGTTTCATTTGGATGAAAAAGGAAACTTTGTACCAGGGATTACTTTAAAAGAAGAGGGAAAAAAGTATATAAAACGATGAATTGAAGGCATTTCTTTTAAATAAATGCTTTTTTCTTTACTAAACTAGGCAATGTTGCTATAATGTGTCTAGAATAGGTGGTAGTATGACAAATTTATATTTTTTAATATGTGGCTTTTTTTGTATTATATTGATAGTATTGTTATTTTATACAAAGGAACGAATTGATACAAAGGAAACAAAAATTTATGGCATGATGATAATAAGTAGTTTCATTGATATTCTGCTTGTAATTATAGAATTATTAATTTGTTATTATGATTATAATGAAACAGTTGTAAAACTGTTAAATCGAATTGATTTTATTCATTATATTTTATGGCCAACTCTCTTGTTTTTATATGTTTATTATATTACATATAAAGATTTAAAAAATTATAATTTTATAAAAAAAATAACGATTTTTTTTGATAGTATTTGTGCTTTAATTTCATTTTTTTTACCTATAAATATTATCAATAGTGATGGAAGTATGGGTGTAACTGGTTTATCATCTAATTTCGTTTATTTCGTTGCTTCTATTTATTTTTGTTTCATTTTGCTTATTTTAGTAATGAATATAAATAAGATTTTTCAAAAAAAATACGTACCTTTATTTGCCTTACTATTTTTAATGGCTTTAGGAATGGTTGTTCGAGTTCTTGATCCAACTTTAATTGTTATTCCTACTATAATTGTTTACATTGATTTAATCATGTATCATACGATAGAGAATCCTGATTTAAAATTATTAAATGAGATGACTTTAGCCAAAACACAAGCCGAGAAAAGCAATCGGGCTAAATCGGACTTTTTGTCAAGTATGTCTCATGAAATAAGAACACCATTAAATGCAATTGTAGGATTATCAGAGGATATTGCCTCTTATAAAGAACAAGTTCCAAAAGAGGTCTTTGAAGATACTGAGGATATCATTAACGCTAGTCAAACTTTACTAGAAATTGTAGGAAATATACTAGATATCAATAAAATTGAATCTGAAAAAATGGAAATTATAGAAAGTGCCTATCCTTTTAAAGAAACCATTGAGAATATGTGTAAAGTGACTACAACAAGAATTGGGGAAAAACCAATTACGTTTACTCTTACTTTTGCAGAAGATATTCCTTATGAGTTGATCGGTGATAAAGGAAAAGTAAAAGAAATTATTAATAATTTACTTACAAATGCAATTAAATATACAGAAAAAGGAGAAATTGAACTTGCGATTAAATGTATAAATGATTATGCAAATGCAAAAACAATTTTACTAATTACTTGTAGAGATACAGGTAGGGGAATAAAACCTGAAAATATCCACAAACTATTTACGAAATTTGAAAGACTTGATATTGAAAAGAATACAACAACGGAGGGAACTGGATTAGGACTTGCGATTACAAAATCACTTGTTTCGATGATGGGTGGAAAAATTAATGTACAAAGTCAATTTGGAAAAGGTTCTTTATTTATGGTGCAGCTTCCACAAAAAATTAGTAGAATAGAGCCTTTGGTACAAGAAAAAGGACAAGTCGAAGAATCTCTTAGAAGTGAAGAGGAAAAATATGCAGGAAAAAGAATTCTTATTGTTGATGATAATAAATTAAATATCAAAGTTGCTCGTAAAAGTTTAGCGGACTTTCCATTTGAAATTGATGATGTAATGAGTGGACAAGCGTGTTTAGAGAAGTTGAGAGAAAAACAGTATGATTTGATTTTAATGGATATTATGATGCCTATTATGGGCGGCGAAGAAACACTTAGACGATTAAAAGAAAATTCAGACTTTTCAACACCTGTTTTCGCTTTAACCGCTGATGCAGTTGATGGAGCAAAAGAAAAATATATGAGCGAAGGATTTGTTGATTATTTAGCAAAACCATTTAATCGTGAACAAATTAAAGAAAAACTAGATCTTATTTTTAAAAATAAGAAATAGAATAAATTGTTTTTATAGAAAGGAGAGAAAAAATGAAACAGAATATTAAAAAAATGACTTTCTATATCTGCGCTCTTCTTTCAATTTTATTCATTTTCCTCATTTTAACAGATCATATTGCATGGTTTGATACGACTGTTTATGAAGCAATTATTACAATAAAAGGAGAAAAGATGACGAACCTATTTTTAGGAATTTCGAGTGTTACCATTCCTTTTATTTTATTTTGGTTCTTTTATCCTAAAAAAATGATTTCTTTTTTTGTAAGCTTTCATCTTGCATTTTCTTTTATTTTAAGTAATCTTTTAAAATTACTTTTTAAGAGAAATCGACCAGTCGGAATTGCCTTAACCTTTGAACCAGGCTATAGTATGCCATCAAGTCATGCAATGGTAAGTATGATTTTCTTAGGTTTTCTTATCTCTTTGGTTTTAATAAAAGGAAAGAAACCCTATCAAAAATATATTGTCTCTTTTGTTCTTATTTTGTCTATTCTTTGTATTGGAATTAGTCGAATCTATTTAGGAGTTCATTATGCCAGTGATGTTTTACTTGGAATTTTCTTAGGTATCCTTTATCTACTATTCTTCTTTCATTTAAAGAAAGTAAAGATGCTCTTTCAAAAGGAAGATGAAAACGAGAAAGGAGAGACAAATTTATGAAGTATTTTGTAGAAGAAGACAGTACATTATCTTCTTTTTTAGAAAAAAAATTTACAAAAAAACAAGTAAAGCAATATTTGAAAAATCGTGAAGTTTTTGTTAATGGAAGAATACAGATGCATTATCAGTTTTTAGTCAAAGCAAAAGATGAGATAACTTTAGTAAAAAGATTAGAAAATGATATTTTGCTTTTATATGAAGATAGAGATCTTTTAGTGGTCGATAAACCCTATCATATGCTTACAGTTGCAGATACCAAGAATAGGGAAAATACCCTTTATGCACAATTGTCCGCCTACGTGAAAAGAAAAAATAAGAAGGAGAAAATCTACATTGTTCATCGACTCGATTATGAAACGGCAGGAATTATGGTATTTGCTAAAAGTGAGGAAATAAAAGAAAAATTACAAAAAAATTGGCAGGAGGTTTTAAGAGAATACCAAGCTTTAGTATATGGAAAAGTAAAAAACAAAGATACATTACAGTTTCATTTAAAAGAAAATCGTGCGATGAGGGTGTATGTTACCAAAAAAGATTTCTATACAAAAGAAGCGATTACAGAGTATACAAGAATAGGATTTAAAAAGGATATCTCTTTTGTAAATATAACAATTAAAACAGGTCGAAAACACCAAATTCGTGTTTCTTTTAAAGAAATAGGTTCTCCTATCTTAGGGGATAGGAAATATGGAAGAAAAGATGCATATAAGCATTTATATTTATATGCAAGTAAATTAGTATTCAAACACCCTAAAACAGGAAAAAAACTTGTATTTATAAAACCAATACCAGATGATTTTTCTGCATTGATGTAAATGAATGAAAAATGGGAAAACAGAAAGAGGAATCTATGATATACTATAGATAGTAGGTGAGATTATGAAAAAAAGAAAACGATTGGTTTTATTATTTGTTCTTTTTCTTGTTATTGGAAGTTTCTTTCTTGTTTCTATGTTCCTTTCACCAAAAGTTTCTCTTAAGATAGAAGAACTTTCTTTATATGAAAAAAAAGAAATAAAGGATCTTATTTCTATTCAAAATGGAACTTTAATAAATATGGAAACTCTTGATACAACAACTATTGGTAAGAAAAAAATAGAAGTGATTATAAAAGATAAAATCAACCGAAAACATACTTATACATTTGAAATTATGGTAGTTGATAAAGAAAAACCCACAATCACATCTCCAAAAGAAATTAAAGTAGAAGAGGGAGAAGATGTGGATTTATTAAAAGGGGTAAAGGCGATTGATAATTCAAAAGAAACAATCCAGGTAACCGTGGAAGGTGAATATGATTTAAAAAAAGTAGGGGAATATACCATTTATTATGTTGCGAAAGATACAAGTGGAAATGAGGCAAAAGAAGAGGCAAAATTAATTGTAAGTGAAAAGAAAAAAGATGTTTCGCCTAAGGGAACCTCTTCTTCAAATGTAGTAGATAAAACATTTACAACAAAAAATGGATTTAAAGGTGTAACCAAAAATGGAGTTACATTTATTGATGGATTATTAATTGCCAATAAAACGTATTCTCTACCTTCTACTTATGGAAATGGACTAACGACAGAAACAATAAATGCATTTAATAAAATGAAAGAAGCCGCAAAGAGGGAAGGATTAAATATTTATATTTCAAGTGGGTTTCGTTCCTATAATAAACAAAACACAATTTATAATAATTATGTTGCTCGAGATGGAAAAAAGGAAGCCGATACCTATTCAGCAAGAGCTGGATATTCTGAACATCAAACTGGTTTAGCATTCGATGTAAATACCATTAGTTCTGCTTTTGATAATACAAAGGAAGCAAAATGGTTGGCTAACAATTGTTATAAATATGGATTTATTTTAAGATATCCTAAAGGAAAAGATAATGAGACAGGTTATATGTATGAGTCATGGCATTTTAGGTATATTGGGGATGAAGTTTTAGCAGAAAAACTATATAACAATGGAGATTGGATTACGTTAGAAGCTTATTTTGGAATCACAAGTAAATATGAAAAGTAGACATATGAAAACAGGAGATTCGTTTCACATGAATTGCATTATGTCCTTGTAATGCTTATATGGATTATATAAATGATTGTTTTAGTAATATACTGCATAGTAAATAAAAGAACAAAAGAAAGTATGAGATTTTAAATGCAGAAGTACAAAGGAAAAAGTGGGTCCAATTATAAGAATCTTTTGGTTATAATCTATTTATTGACTGACCTTATAGATTATGAAATATATTGAGAATTTCATCAATATATGTACACAAAATAATATGATTATTGGAATTTTTCAGAAATGATAATAAATTTTCTCTGTTTTAAAGGATTTGTTTTCTAAAAAGAAAGTCGCAGAAATGTGATTTTTTTGTTACTGATAAAATTAGATGTGTATAAAATTTATGAGAGGAATAATAAAAAATTTTCAAAGGAAGAAAAAGCATGGTATAATGGATTTAGAATGGAGAGTGAGTTATGGGTCTAATTAAGGCAATTACAAGTTCAGTTTCTTCTGGGCTTGGGGACCAATTTAAAGAATTTGTTGTTTGTCCTGAAGTAGCAAACAATGTTTTAATTCAAAGAGGAGATGTAAGACATGGAAAGGGAAATAAGCATCCAAGCGAAGGTATTATTACGAATGGAAGTACAATTGTTGTTCCAGAAGGCATGAGTATGCTTATTGTAGATAATGGAGCAATTACAGAGTTTACTGCAGAAAGTGGGTCTTATACTTATGACAACAGTAGTGAACCTACTATTTTTGAAGGCGGCGTTTTTAAAGGAATTAAAGATACGATTAAAACGATGGGAAGACGTATTACTTATGGTGGACAAGAAGCCCATGATCAAAGAGTGTACTATGTGAATACAAAAGTAATTACTGGAAATCGTTTTGGTAGTCCACAGCCAAAAAAGATCACAGATGAAAAATATGGTATGTTGGAAGTTACTTTTTTTGGAGAATATGCATTTCAAGTCGTAAATCCAGCCACTTTAATTTCAAGTGTGATTGGAAGTAATCCAAAAGATACGGTTACCTATGAAGAAGTAATTGGCAGTCAATTGAAAACAAAATTTGTGGAACAAATTACTCAAGCAATTTCTGTTGTTATGCGAAAAGCAAAAGTATCTTTTGGCGATATGGGTCTTTATGGAGGCGATATTTCTGATGAAATGAATCGTTGTCTAGATGAGTCATGGAGGCAACAATATGGATTAATGATTACAGATGTAGCCATCGGAGATATTAATTTAACTGATGAATCGATGAAGAGAGTAAATCGAATTGATGATGCAACTATTTTTTCAAATCAAAGTTTACAATCTGGTTTAATGGCTCAATCCGCTGCTTCTGCAATGGAAAATGCAGCTCGTAATGAAAATGGAGCTATGATGGGATTTGCTGGTATGAATATGGCCGCAGGTGCAGCTTCAAGTTTTATGGGACAAGTAAATCAAGGTGGAAATGGAGAAATGCCAAAAACAGAAACGGCGATGCCTGAGGTAGGAACTATATTTGCACAAAAAAAGGAATCTGTAGAAACACCAAATGAAGAGGTACAAGAAGAAGTAGATTCACAAAAAGAAGAAACTGAGAATGTTTTAGCAAAATTTTGTAGCAATTGTGGAACAAAGGTAACTGGAAATTTCTGTAGCAACTGTGGGGCAAAGATTGGATAATTTATGGATGAAATTTTAAAATATGATAGCCATTTTACAGAAAGTAAATTTAAATCATTTGTCGATAATGTATTTATTCAAATTCATTTGTCGATTATGATGAAAGAACCTGAGAAAATTAAGCATTTTGTAAGTGAAGATATTTATGCAGATATTGTTAAAAAAGTGGATGCATTAAATGAAAAAAATTTGATTCAAATGTACGATGAAATCAATGTGAAACAAACGACACTTCTTAGAGAAGAAGTAAAGAGCGATTTTATGGAAATCGAAGTAAATATTACTTCTAGATATATGGACTATTTAATGGATGAGGATGGAAAATTTGTAAGTGGAATCAATACAGAACGGGTACAAAAAGAAAATTATTTAGTTTTTAGAAAAAAAATTCATTTTTTAAGACAAGGGACTGTTCGAAAATGCCCAGGATGTGGGGCCTCAATTGATGTAAATGCATCTGGATTATGTTCTTATTGTGGGGCAACCTATAATCTAGAGGATAAAGATTGGGTTCTCGTATCCCTTAAAACGGAGTAGTATGAAAAAAAGAAGTTATGGAATATTATTTTTCCTTCTTGTCTTTTTTCTTATTGTACAAGTAATACCTGCATATGCAGATTCAGGTTGGGATTCTTCCTATGATAGTGGGGGATCTAGCTCATGGGGTGGTTCGAGTTCATGGGATAGTGGGAGTTCTTCATGGGGAAGTAGTGGAGGCTCTGGTTCTTCAATAGATAGTCCCGCAGATATGATAGTTGTTCTTCTTATTTTTATGGGAGTTATTGTTTTCTGTATACTTGTTAATTCTAAGACAAAAAATGTTTCTGTTTCAAATAGAACGATGCCTCGTTTTATTCCACCATATGATATCAATAAGATTAAGGAAGTTTTACCAGATTTTAATAAAGATATGTTTAGAATGCAGGTTTTTGATACATACAAAAAAATACAAATTGCATGGATGGACTTTGATTATGACACATTAAGGACTTGTACAACAGACGAATTATATAATTTGTATCATTCACAGTTGGTTGCTTTACAAGTCAAAAAACAAAAAAATGTCATGAGAGATTTTGAATTAAAGGCATTTGAAGTCGTTGGAATGGAAAAAATAGAAAATACAGTTGCTTTAAAGGTTCAAATGACAGTCGAATGTTTCGATTATGTAGTGGATAAGAATAATAAAGTCGTAAGAGGAACAGATAAAAATAAATTAATATATGACTATGAAATG
>CAJTSN010000044.1 GCA_910578745.1 uncultured Bacilli bacterium | reverse complement strand
ACTTAATTTCATACACTTATATTTCCTGTCACGATATCAGAAAAATATCTTGAAAAAAGACCTAAAAAGCTTATTTTATCAATATTTTCTGAAACAGTTGCATCGACTTTCCCTACTACTTTACCATCTTCTAAAATATCTATATTTCCTACAATATCACCTGTTTTAATTGGAATTTTTATATCCTTCAAATGCACATCATAAGTAATATCTCCTAATTTTTTTGTTTTCTTACTAAGTGCTGTTACTTCTCGAACAGGGACAATCGATGCACTTGTTTGTTTTGCTTTATCAAAAGAAACAGTATCAACCACAGTATCTTTCTTAATCAGCGTATCTATTTTATAATTTGCATAGCCATAATCAAGTAGTGCTGTTACCTCACTCGTTCTTGTTGCAACACTCTCCTCACCCATAACGGTTGTTAAAAGACGCATATTATTCTTTTTTGCAGTAGCCGTTAAGCAATATCCAGCTCCTTCTGTATATCCTGTTTTTAATCCATCCACATTTGGATTGAATTTAACCAATCGGTTGGTATTCACAAGCCAGAATTCCCTTTCCGTTCCCTTTCTTAAATAATCCTCATAAATTGATGTGAATTCTAATACCTTTTCATGCTTTACAAGTTCTCTACCTATTTTTGCCATATCATAGGCAGTTGAATAATGGTTCGCATCATCTAAACCATGAGGATTTTTAAATACAGTATCTTTTAATCCTAATTCTTTTACTTTCTTATTCATCATATCGACAAAAGCTTCAACATTTCCAGCCACCGCTTCAGCTAAAGCCACAACAGCATCATTTCCACTCGCAACGGCTACCCCTTTAAATAAATCTTCTACACTCATCTGTTCCCCTGTTTCCAATAGAATTTGACTTCCTCCCATACTAGACGCATTTTCAGAAACCGTAATCACATCAGTCCATTTCATAGCTCCTGATTCAATATGTTCTAAAATAAGAAGCATACTCATCATTTTTGTCATACTTGCAGGCGCTAATTTCTCATGACTATTTTTTTCATACAAAATTTCTCCAGTTGCCACATCCATTAAAATGGCACTCTTGGCATTAGGCGCTAAATCAACAGTACTATTTACTTCCTTTGAAACGTAAGTATCACTTGCAAAAACAGAAAATGGAAATAAAAATATAGATATTACTAAAAACAACTGACTTATTTTTTTCATAACTCACCTCTCCTACTAATATTTATGTTTCGACAAAAAAAATAGAAGATTTCTTCTACTTTTTATTACATATTCTTGCTTTTTTTTGTTTTTGATATTTCTCTTCTGCATTAATAAATAAACCAAAATCATTTCGATCCAAATCTTGATTTTCCCTTAGTTGAGCACAAACTTTATCATAAGCACTCTCATCACAATTTTTTAAAACCTTGTGAAAATCTCTTCGAATTGTTTCTTTACTCAACCCTTGTATATCACCAATCAAACGAGTAGAAGAATGTCTAAGCTCCATGAGTTTTGCTTCATATACAGCCCTATCATATAATGGTATAGAATGTATATTCGCAATTTTATTCTTCTTTTCACTTCCCATAAAATGGCCCTTTTCATCTTTTAGAAAACTTGATTTAATAGAAGATTTGATTCCTCCCTTTTGAGGAGCTTTGCTTTTTTGTAATCCAATTTTTTCATTTAAAAGATTAGAAAATTCTTGACCAGTATAAGCTTTATTTTTATAAAATATATTAGGAGCTTGCAGCAATAATTCTTTAAAATATCTCTGCAAACTAGAAGAAGAAAATGGTACTTCTGGTAATGAAACTAAAAATTCAATTGAATAATCCCCTTCCAAATAAATCATCGCAAGTTGTATAACTAAATTCATTCTATCTTGTTCCATTTTCTCTCTTACTTGTTTCGAAATTTCTCTCCATACATATCTTTGATTATTATAATAGACACTCTTATTTGAAGATATTTTTGATAAGCACTTTGTAAAAGGTAGAGGAAGATTTCTACACTCCTCTAAAGAATCGATTTGATAAATAGATATGTTTGTATTTAAGTACTTAAATACAATTTGAATTGTAGATTCAAATTGTATTTCCGACAACATAATTCTTCCTCCTCGTTTTCATGAAAATCATTAAAATATGGCTAATAGTATACTATTTTTTTAATATAAAGTAAACTATTTCGCATACCATTACACGATTTCTAAATAAAGAATACAATGCTTATTAAATTACATTGTACCTAAAAATAAATAAATAAAAATTTGAAGGGACACCATGATTCCATTATGCATAAGATGGATCCCCGCCGTCACCAATACATTATCTGTTTTGGTTAAAATGTACGCAAATATTAAACCGGGCGTACAATATGGAATCAAATATAATAAATCAAGTGGTCCTGAAAATCCAGTGATAATATGTAATCCACCAAAAACAAGACCTGATACAATAATAAAAAGAGAGTCAATAGGAATCACATTTCGAATACTTCTTCTAAAAATAATTTCCTCCACGAATGGCGCAAAAATAACAGACGAAAAATAGGCATAAATAGGACTTTTTGTAAGTAAACTTCGAACAGCCTCTTCATTTTTAGAAGTTTGATTTTCAGTAATCAGCATAATGATTAAATTACTAATCATCATAATCGCTAGAGCAAACAACCAATATTTAAAATAGGTTTTAAAATATCCTTCATGGTTCTTTTTTAGATCCTGCACATCTTCCTTCAATTTCTTTCGGAAAAGAAAAAACAGAAAAACAATTTCCAGCGTATCCGTTACAATTAAATATAGCACCTTAGTAGAAAGGGACATAGCTTGATAATCTATATGAAGTACATCTAAAAAACCAAGTTGTAAATAAGAATAGGTAAAATAAATCAATATAGCTAAAAGTCCAACACCCGCATTTATTATGTATCTATTTACCTTCATTTTGTTCTCCTTTGTGCATCTGTTCAATCACACGCTCTATTTTTTGTCCATAATTAATAGAATCATCATAAACAAATGTAAGTTCTGGCGTATGGCGTAAATTCATGATATTTGCTAATTGCTTACGAATAAATCCAGAGGCCTGATTTAAAGCTTTTTCTACCTCTTTCTTATCCTCTTCCTTTAGACAAGTAAAATAAATTTTTGCAAAGCTCAAATCATTTGTAACATGACAAGAAGTAATTGTTACAAATTCTAATTTTTTATTTTTTACTTCTAATTCTACTATTTTACTCACTTCACGATGCATTTCTTTTTCAATACGTTCTATTTTAATACTCATGATTTTCACCTCATTATTAGTATAACACATGAAAATTTAGAAGTAAATTAGAAAAAAAGGGGAACCCCTTTTTATCGTTTAATTTCCACCATTTCATAAGCTTCTATGGTATCTCCCACCTTAATGTCATTAAAATTAGAAATCGTAATTCCACATTCTAAGCCTTTTTTAACCTCTTTTACACTATCTTTTTCTCTTTGAATAGAACCAATTTCACCATCGTAAATCACAACACTATCACGAATGACACGAGCCTTCGCATCTCTCTTGATTACACCATCCATTACATAAGAACCTGCAATATTTCCAACTTTTGAAAATTTAAATAATTGGCGAATTTCTGCAGTTCCAGTAATTTTTTCCTCAAAGATAGGATCAAGCATTCCTTTCATAGCCGCTTCTATTTCTTCTACTACTTTATAAATAATATTATAAAGTCTAATTTCAACGTTATTCTCTTTTGCATAGTCTCGAATTGCATTATTCGGCCGAACATTAAATCCAATTAAAATTGCATTCGATGCTTTCGCTAATACAATATCCCCTTCTGTAATTGCACCTACACTCGAACGAACAACATTGACTTTTACACCTTCAACTTCTATTTTTTCTAATGAATTTTTTACAGCCTCACTAGAACCGTGGACATCTGCTTTTATAATGACATTGATTTCTTTTAATCCTTCTCCAATTTTAGCGAACAATTCATCTAAACTTACTACCCCAGCTGCTTTATTTTCTTGGGCCTTTACTTGAGATTTTCTAGACTCACCAATTGCGTGTGCTTGTTTTTCTGACTCAAAAGCCATAAATTTATCCCCACTTGTTGGTGTTTCATTTAATCCTGTAATTTCAACGGGTAAAGATGGATTTGCTTCTGTAATTTCTTCCCCACGATCATTTTTTAAAGTTCGAACTTTTCCATAACTTGTACCCACTACAATTGGATCTCCTAAACGCAATGTTCCATTTTGAATAAGAAGAGTTACTACAGGTCCAATTTTTTTATCCAAACGGGCTTCAATCACCGTTCCCATAGCATATCGATTTGGATTTGCTTTATATTCTCCCATTTCTGCCACTAACAAAATGTTTTCAAGCAATGTATCTATTCCATCTCCATTTTTAGCAGAAATATTTGTAAATAGAGTATCTCCACCCCATATATCTGGAGTTAAACCATACTCAGATAATTCTGTCATTACTCGTTCTGCATTCGCCCCTGGCTTATCCATTTTATTGACAGCTACCATAATAGGCACTCCGGCCGCCTTTGCATGATCAATTGCTTCTTTTGTTTGCGGCATAACACCATCATCGGCGGCTACAATGATAATCACTATATCTGTAATGCTTGCTCCTCTAGCTCTCATTTCTGTAAAAGCAGCATGACCCGGTGTATCAATAAATGTAATTGGTTTTTCATTGTATAGAATTTGGTAAGCATTGATTGCTTGCGTAATTCCTCCGGCTTCGCTACTAGCGACACTGGTCTTACGAATTGTATCTAAAAGGGTGGTCTTTCCATGATCCACATGACCCATAATCGTTACAACTGCTGGTCTTTCTTCTAAATCTTCCTTCTTGTCTTCAATTTTAAATTCTTCAAAATTAGCGACATTACTCTCTTCTTCATTTTTCAATTTTTTACCATAATCCATAGCTAATAAGGATGCATTATCAAAATCGATGCTTGCATTTACAGTAGCTAAAATACCAAGCTGAAACAATTTTTTAACAAGTTCAGCACCACTGACTCCTAATTTTGTGGCAAGTTCACTAAGTCGCATTCCTTCTGTATATACAATAGAATCTTCATCTTTAATATTTGAAATAAGTTTTTCCTTATTTTTGTACATTTCTTTTTTCTTATCACGTAGTTCTTTTTTATTTTGCTTATTTATTTGAACAGCTTTCTTTCCTACTTTTTCTTTATGTATGGTTGGTTCACTATCTCTTACCTCTTTAATAGAACTTGTAAGTTCCTCTACTTGTTCATCATCAATCATCTCATTGACTACATTATCAAGTTCAATAATTGCCTCTTCTTCAAGTAACGTATCTTCATCATCGACATGAATTCCAAGTTCCCTACATTTTCTAAGTACTTCTCCAACAGATTTTCCAATATCGATTGCATATTCCTTCACTGTCATCATGTGACCACCTCTTTCTAATTTACATAATTTTCTAGCTCCTCGAAAATAACATCTGGCACTTCTACTTCTAAATGACGATTCAAAATCTTGCTTGTCTTCGCCTTTTTAAATACTTCTCGATCTTTTTTTAGATAAGCGCCTCTTCCATTTTGCTTCCCAGTCAAATCAATCTGTACTTCCCCCTCAGGCGTTCGTACAACACGAATAAGTTCTATCTTGGGAAGCTTTTCTTTTGTAACGATACATGTACGCATTGGAATTTTTTTCATCTTCTCACCTATAAAATATTAATTCCTTCCTGTGCCGCCTGTTCTAATGTTTTTACATCTATTTTAAAGTGCGTTAAACGAGCCGCCAATTTTACATTAGAACCTTTCTTTCCAATAGCCAAAGATAAATTGTCCTGATCAACGACAACATAAGCTTCTTTTTCTTTTTCGTCTGTAATAAACACTTGTAAATTCTTTGCTGGACTTAAAGCATTTGCAATAAACTTTGCTATATCTTTATCATATGGAATGAGGTCGACTTTCTCTCCATTCAACTCCTTTAAAATACGAGCAATCCGAGTTCCTTTCTCACCAATACATGCACCAATTGCATCTACATTGTGATCTTCCGAATAAACGGCTATCTTCGTTCGATTTCCTGCATCACGTGCGACACTATACACCATGATAATTCCTTCATTAATTTCTGGAATCTCTAGTTCAAATAAACGTTTGACAAAACCATAATGAGAACGTGATAAAAGAATTAAAGGCCCCTTTGTTCCACTTTCAACTTTTGAAATATATACTTTTATAGAAGAACCCATTTTGATAGTCTCACCTGGGATAATTTCAGATTTTGGAAGAATTCCCTGCGTTCTACCTAAATCAATATAATAATTTCGAACATCTTCCATTGCGACAGTCCCAACCACCAATTCATCTTGCTTATCTGTAAATTCATTGATAATGACGTCTCTTTCTGCCTCACGTATTTTTTGAACTACCACTTGTTTTGCGGTGGCTGCGGCGACACGTCCAAAATCTTTTGGGGTAATTTCTTCTTCAATGGTATCACCAATTTGAATATCAGGAACAATTTGCCTTGCTTCTTCTAGTGTTAAATGAATATTTTCATCGTAAATAAAAGGTAATACTGGTTCATCTGTATCATCATCTTCCTCTGTAGTCTCAATTGTAGAAAAATCAATATCAGCAAAACTTTTATATTTATCCTCTTCACTTCGATCTACTACGGTTTTATAAGAGAATACTTTAATATCTCCTGTATCACGGTTAATATCTACACGTACATTCGATAAGGATTTATAATTTTTTTTATAAGCAGAAGTCAGTGCAAGTTCCATTGCATCATAAATAATATCTTCACTAATTCCTTTTTCTGCCTTTAATACATCAATTGCTTTTTTAAATGCCTTTGTATCCATTTTATTCACAACCTTTCTCTTTGGAACACACATCTAAAATATAACTCTCTTCAATTGGATCGGCTTCGTCTAAAATTGGGTTAATTCGATTGGTAATGGTTACACAATCATCAATAGAAACCGTCCCCACTTTATCGATCACGATCGTTAAAACAGAATTTTTTCCATTTTTTTCAAATAAAACATCATCAAGAATACACCCTTCTTCTTCTATAACAGAAGCCAGTAATTCTCTTATTTTTGAACAAATGTCCATAACAACCTCCATATGTATGAAAGAGTGGGAACTTTCCCACTCTTTGCCAACTTGTATTATTATAGCATACTATTCAAAAAAATAGAACCCTTTTTTTCATTTTTTATAATTCGCATTAATTATCATATCCTAAATCGTGACGTTCAAAAGGACGATGGATTCGTAGCACCCTTCCCTGTTTTCTACATATAATACTTTAGAAATTTAAAGGAGGGATATTTTGAAAAAGATTATAATTTCTATTGTGTGCCTTGTAATTGTTGTCTTAGGAGCATTATGGCTTGCTAATAAGAAAGAAAATACAAGTACGCTTAAGAAAGTAAAAGTTGCTGAAGTGGCACATTCTATTTTCTATGCACCTCAGTATTTAGCGCATTCTTTAGGATACTTTGAAGAAGAAGGATTAGATGTTGATATTATATTGACAAGTGGTGCGGATGCGGTAGCTGCAGCTGTTATGTCTGATGATGTACAAATTGGTTTCTGTGGAAGTGAACAGACCATTTATATTTATAACCAAGGAGCAAAAGACTATTTAATCAATTTTTCATCTTTAACGAAAAAAGATGGTAGCTTTTTAGTCGCACGAAAAGAAATGAAGAATTTTTCTATCGCAGATTTAAAGGGAGCTCACATCATTGCAGGAAGAAAAGCAGGAATGCCTGCTATGACACTTGAATGGGCTTTAAATAAAAATGGGGTAAAAACAGAAGAAGTCAATTTTGACACAAGTATTGCATTTGCTGCGATGAGTGGTGCTTTTATTGGTGGTACAGGAGACTATGTTTCTTTATTTGAACCTAATGCTTTAGCACTTGAAAAAGAAGGAAAGGGTTATGTTGTAGCTTCTTTAGGAGAACTTGGTGGGGTTGTTCCTTATACAACATATCATGCAAAGAAAAGTTATATTGAGAAAAATCCAGAAGTAATTGAAGGGTTTACAAAAGCAATTGATCGTGCTCTTGACTATGTGCATAGTCATTCTGAAAGCGAAATTGCAGAACATATTATTGATTATTTCCCAGATGTAACTTATAATGACCTTACAAAAATTGTTAAACGATACATGGATATCGATGCTTGGTATGATACATCATTCATTAGTGAAAAAGATTTTAATCATATACAAGAAATCATTGATAACGCTGGTGAATTAGAAAAAAAAGCACCTTATGAAAAATTAGTAGATACAACATATATGAGAAAATGAAACCAATTTTAAAAATTAAAGATTTGAAAAAAATCTATCACACAAAAAAATCTGAAACACTCGCTGTTTCTGATTTTTCATACGATTTGAAAAAGAATGAGTTTGTATCTATTGTTGGTCCATCAGGATGTGGAAAATCCACGATTTTATCTATTCTAGCAGGTAGCTTAGATGCTAGTGGAGGATCTATTATAAAGGAAGAGTCCATTACTTTTGGATATATGCTACAAGAGGATTGTTTGTTTGAATTTAGAACCATTTTAGATAACTGTCTATTAGGACTTGAAATCAATCACGCTTTAAATGAGGAAAATAAAAATTATGTAATTTCTCTTTTAGAAAAATACGGATTAAAGGATTTTATGCATAGTTATCCTAAAAACCTATCAGGAGGCATGCAACAGAGAGTTGCACTAATTCGTACACTTGCCTTGAAACCAGATATTCTTCTTTTAGATGAACCATTCAGTGCCCTTGATTATGTTACTAGATTAAATGTTTCCAAAGACGTTTTACAAATTCTTAGAATGGAAGGAAAAAGTGCGATTATGGTAACTCATAATTTAGAGGAAGCTTTAACGATGTCTGATACAATTATTGTTTTATCAGGTAGACCTAGTCATATAAAAAATATTTATGTCCTTGACTTTGATAAAAATCTATCTGCTATGGAAAAGAAAAAAACAGATTTATTTTTACAATACTACAATTTAATATGGAAGGATATTGATGGTCATGTTTAGTAAAGAACATATGCTTTTTTTAAAAAAAGAAAGACATTATAAATGGGCTATTGGGTTCACACAGATTTTTGTGCTCGTTTTTCTACTCGTTTTATGGCAAGTTGCAGCTGACTTAGGTTGGATAAATACCTTTATTA
The DNA here is from genome assembly GCA_910578745.1 of uncultured Bacilli bacterium. Taxonomy (GTDB): domain Bacteria; phylum Bacillota_I; class Bacilli_A; order RF39; family UBA660; genus CATOJL01. The sequence continues at coordinate 3,414 of CAJTSN010000044.1, read as the reverse complement.
CTTCTAGTCCTAAAATGATTATCAAAACAATTATAAATTTAGTAACTGAAGACAAATTGTTTTATCATATTGGTGTCACTGTATATGAAACCATTATAAGTTTTTCACTTGGAACATTGCTAGGCATTTTTATTGCAACCATTATGTGGTGGAATCCATTTATTCGAAGAGTAATTGATCCTTATTTAACTGTTTTAAATAGTTTACCTAAAGTAGCCCTTGGTCCAATAATTATCGTATGGTGTGGGGCCCAAATGAAATCAATTATTCTAATGGCCCTACTTATTTCTGTTATCGTCATGACATTAAGTGTTATTGAGAGTTTCGAAAATGTAGATGAAAATAAAATAAAATTAATGCAAGTATTAGGAGCTAATAAAATACAAATGTTCTTTAAACTCGTATTTCCTAGTTCATACAAGTCCATTATTAGTGCATTAAAAATATGTATTAGTATGTCTTTAATTGGAACCTAGGACATACAGAGTAAAAATGAAAAGTAATAAATTGGCCTTTACGACCATTCATTTTTTTAGTATGTTCTAAAATGGAACATACCGCATTTTTCTTACTTAAATAACAAATTAATATTTTCTAATCATTTAATATATTGATATTCCAATATATTTTTAACTTATTATTATCTACAACTACTTTATCTAATAGTTGCTCAACAACTTCTCTTTGCTCTTCAAATAGCATACTATTCCAAACTATACTTAAATTTTTAATTTCAGAGTAAGATACATTCATATTTTCTTTTTTTCTTGTAAGTTCTAAACTTTTTTCTATGCTACTTTTTTCATCTGTTAATACTTGTATTCTTTCTTTTACTTCAGCAACAACCATTCCCTCTGATAGAAATCCTATCAAATTACTAACTTTAGTTTGGATTTTTTCTATTCTATCAGATAATTCTTTTTCTATATCAACTCTAGTTAAATTAAAAGCATCTCGGAATTTGTTTTCATCTAAAGTCATTTCAAAAAGTTGTTCTAAAAAACTATCTTCTATTTCAAAACTATCTAATCTGTTATTTCTACAATTTGGATCTTTTACAAGTTTAGGTTTACTTTTTTGTTGTGAATAACAATAACATATAATTCTTTGTCCCCATTTTTGATAGCGAAATTTTGCACCACAATAACCACAATAAATTTTTCCAGTTAATAAGTAATGTTTTGCACCCTTAGACCCACTTCTAGCCTTTTCTATCTCCTCTAGTTGTTTATATTCTTCTTTAGTAATTACAGCTTCATGCCTACCCTCATAAACTTCACCTTTATAAGGAATAAGTCCCAAGTTTGTCTTTGCTTTTAATATCCCTTGAATCCATGATTCATCATATCCAGTAACCTTTTCCAATTGATTATAACTATATCCCTGTAACCTTAATGTTTTCATTAAATCGAATATTACTTTTCTTTCAGGATTAATAGTGAGCTCACCTGTGGTTTTATCATAATCATAAACGAATGGTGTTTTCCCACCACCACGCCAATATCCATCTTCAGCTCTTTTTTTGAGTCCTAGTCTAGTTCTTTCTAAAATTGTTTCTCTTTCAAGTTGTGCAAAGACTGACAAGATGCCAATCATAGCTTTTCCAAATGGCGTAGTCGTATCAAAACTTTCTCTTATAGAAATAAACCCACAATCATATTGATTAAACACTTCTTCAATTAAGTATAATGTATCTTTCTGACTTCTTGATAATCTATCTAGTTTATAGACTAAAACACAATCTATTTTTCCATCTTTAATGTCTTGAATTAGTTCCTGAATTGCTGGTCGATTTAAGTCCTTCCCACTAAAGCCTGGATCGGTATATATTTTATATTCTTTCCATTCTTTACTTTTTAAATAGGCTTCAACCAATTCAATTTGAGCTTCTATTGAATAACCTTCTACTTGCAAGTCTGTAGAAACCCTAACATAAATAGCCTTTATTCTTTTTATTACATTTTTTACTACTGCTTTTACCTTTTTAATATTTAATCCTCCTTCTTTATAAAAGCAATTTTTAGTAAAAATCTTGCAACTTCATTTTATCGTATTTTTACTTGCTTTACAATTTAATTACCTACTTATTCTAGTTACTCAAAAAATTAGAGCAACTGAAATTTATATTTTCAGTTATTCGAAAAATTAGAATAACTGAATCTTATTTAATAAATTGTATAACTTATATACATAATAACAAATTTAATGGAACTATTCGAAATTTTCGAACAGTTCACATATAATTTTTAATTGTCACAAATTATTCCTCTACATACAAAAATAACAAAAGTGTATGGAGAAAGGAACATTAGTTTTGTTTATGATTTTCTTTCAACTAATTCCAAAATGAAAATAGTTCATATATTAATCAAATATTTTAATTACGATTCTTTAGGTTGATTTCCATTTAGATATTTTTTTATTATTGTATAAACATAATTTAAGTCAAGGCATATAGATGATGGTACAAGTTTATTTCCATTTTTATCATAATTTTCTACTATCATTTTCGTTTTCTCCCCTCTTTAAAGTATATTTTTTTTAGCAAAAAAAAGCACACATTCTTGATGTATGAACCTTATTTAGAAAGAATCTCTATAATGACATTTATTTTATCCATAACATCATTGCAGAGAAATTTAAAACATTTATAAGCTTTCTCCTAGAAAACTAGAATTAATATATGTTTGATGATAGCTATATAAATCGTATACTCTTCTATTTTTAATATCATTAATCTCTTTATTTTCAAAAGGTTTTAATTTATAAAAGTTTAAATAAGTTTACAAATTTAAACGCTATGTCCTAGTTTGTGCGTGATGGACTAGTAAAAATTATAAATTAATGATATACTATAAATGCTTAGAATGAATTTGGAAAGGAAATATCTTTGATTAGCCAGCATTTCTAAATTTATTCTAAGCAAATAATATTTGGGCTGGCTAATCAAGGATATTTTTAGGTTAATATTATGGTGATAGAGAATAGTAATATTTATGATTTAGTCCCTGCTCAAATTGAAGACCTACTTATAAAATTACAACATGCTTTAGATATTTTAAAAACTAGAAAACAAACTATTTCTAAAACTGCCTTATTTGAAAAAAATGAACATTTGTGTCCATATTGTCATGGATTTAATATTGTTAAAAATGGACATACCAAAAATAATGTTCAAACCTATAAATGCAAAGATTGCTCTAAAAGATTTAATGATTTAACATTATCTATTTTTGCTAATTCCAATTTAACTTATGAACAAATAGTCATATTTTTACAATGCTTTAAAGATAAAATATCTTTAAGAAAAACAGCAAAAAGAATGGGGGTCAATAAAAATACTGCTCATCTCTTGAGACTTAAGATGATGGATTCCTTTAAAAATGCTAAGAATGAGATTAAGTTATCTGGTAA